>JANZQE010000575.1:0-17068 GCA_038040705.1 Clostridium sp.
TGTTATTTATATGAGCATTATTGGGGCATTAATGATTGGCTATAGTCTTGTAGAAGTATAGAGAATTAATATAACGTTCTACTGGAGGAATTAGAGATGGTTTTTTATGAGTATTGTGAGACGAATAGTAAGAAAAAATAAAATATAAATAGATATTTCAAGTATCAGAGGTATAATTTTTATGAATAAGGTATTAGTGATAGGTGGAAGTGGACTTGTAGGAAAGCCAATGATAGAACCAAGTGAGTTTTACCAAGTTGACAGTGAATTTCATTCTATTTGCTTTGATTTTGAAGGCAAAACAAGGCTATGGAAACCCACGTTACTATAGCTACCTTACCTTTTAGTGAAAAAAAATCCATTTAAAATTCATTTTCGATGGGTGATGTATAAATGAAGTCGCTGAGTGGAACACAAAAGTAAAAAACAGACATAGGAAGTTTTAAATAAGGCGCATTTTGTGTCATGCCTGTTAACGTAAATTTCCATCCGTATATTGTCAAGAATATAAAAAATACTAACAATACAAGGTTTATAAACAATACATTGAAATGACTTGAAGGAAAGTAACTATAAAAACTACAAGAGTACTTTCTTTTATTTGATTTTGTACAATTCTGGTTTCCTGTCTCTAAATATATTGATTCTTTCTCTTATATCTTCTATTACTTCAAGGTCTAAAAGACCAGAAACCACATTTTCTTCATCTCCTGCATTTAGTAGTACTTCACCCCAAGGGTCGATTAACATCGAATTTCCACCATATTTTGTTGCACCTGCGCTGCCGCATCCGTTAACACAAGCAACAAAAAACTGATTTTCTATAGCTCTTGCTCTGTTTAATATTTTCCAATGCTCTATTCTAATGCTTGGCCACTGAGCAGGAACAAATAAAAGTTTTATATCTTCTAGAGCCAGACTTCTGACTAATTCTAAAAACCTTACATCATAACATATTATTACTCCGCATTTGATGCCATCTAGTTCAAATGTAACTATATCTTTTCCACCCTTAAAAAATTCTGTTTCCTTAGCTGGGGAAAAACCATGAATCTTATCATACTCTGCTATGGTATTTCCTAGGCGATCAAAAACGTAGCAAGTATTGTATATTCCTCCATTTTTGTTATTTGCAACAGAACCTCCCACTATGTTTACATTGTGCTCTTTTGCAAAGTTACCTAAGAATTTTCTTGTCTTTTTTCCATCGTTGTCGGATAGAGTTTCTAATCTATCTGTAGGGAAGAATCCAGTATTCCAGGTTTCTGGAAGACAGATTATATCTGGATTATCCTTCATGCTTTCTAATAAAAGATTGTTTAATCTTTCAAAGTTGGCCTCTGAGTTACCGAATTCTACTTCCATTTGAACCAAGCTAACTTTTTTATTCATTTAAATCCTCCTCGTAAAATTTATACACAGTCCTAGAAGTTTGTATCATGTGGTACTCCATTGCTTTTTTTGCTACATCGACTTCTCTGTTTTTTATAGCTTCTAGTATAGCAGTGTGTTCTTTTAATGTTTCAATGTATCTTTCGTGTGTATGTAATGCTTTTATCCCCAAACACCTAACTTTATCACTTATAATATTTAGCATGGAGGTTAGAACACTATTATTAGCTAACTCACTAATTAGTTCATGAAATTTTCTATCAATACTAATAAACAAATCAGCATCATATTTCTCTCTTAAACCGGCTTGTTCTTCAAGTATTGCTTCCAATCTTTTTATGTCATAATCTTTTAAATTATGAATGGTACTTTCTACCGCAAGGACCTCCAAAGATCTCCTTACATTTAGCACATTTTCCATGTCTTCATTTGTAAATTTTTTTACATAAATACCTTTCCATGGTTCAACTATGACCCAACCTTCTGCTTCTAGCACTTGGAGAGCTTCTCTGATAGGGGTTCTGCTAATGCCTAAGGTATCAGATAGCTTTCTTTCATTTAAAACTTCACCTTGATGTATTTTACCAGTTATGATATCTTCTTTTAGTCTTTCATATACCTTTTGCTTGTATGAAACTACCTTATCAATCTTAGTCATCTTATCTACCTCGTATTATAATTTTATTTTTAGCGGTATATGGTATACCACTAAAAACAGAATATAACAATTTTATATATAAGTCAATCTAAATCTAGTTTTATTATATTTAAAATTGTTTTTTTTTATACAAAGAAATTTGAAGGTGTAAGTATTGATGGCAGAAATAATGGCATTGGGTACAAATATATCAGAATGGAGACTAGTGGTAAGTTCACTAGTTGACAAGTCACTCATTAATGTAATAGAATAGTAATAGATAGATTTTGTTAAAATAAAAGAATGAGGTGCTTTATGAGCGTGTTAGTATCCAAATAGATTAAATTTTATAATTAAATAAATCTAAAAAAAGGGTGTAGAATACCTTTATTTGTTATTGATTTATTTAGTAAGATCTATGAAGATACAATTCCACAAAGTACCGTTATAGTAAGAAAAGATAGATTTATTTATCTTTTATGAAGTTACGTATTTTTGCTGTGGTGGTATCCACGGCTTTTTTTGTTTTGCAGATAGATAAAAATATTTGTAAAATAAATCAACTCCATTCCTATAGAGAGAATGGTAACGAAATCTATCCAGGAATTAGTATCTTCATTGAATAAGAAGTTCAACATGAGGAGAGATAAAAATGAATATAAACACTTTTAATAAATTGCAATATAACGAGTTAAAGGAAATAATAAAATCTTATTGTGTAAGTGGACTCGGAAAGAACTTGATAGATAGGTTACAGCCAAGCTCCAGTTTGAAAGTTGTAGAGAGTAGGCTTAATGAAACTAGTGAGGGAAGAGCTTTATTGGATACGGTAGGTCACATTCCATTAGAAGGAATTTTCAATGTAGTCAGCATTATAGAAAATGTTGAAAAAGGGGCAATAGTAGAGCCAGAGGAATTAACAAAGCTTTGTAATTTTTTAAGGGGTTGTAGAAAAATTAAAGATTTTATGAAGGGAAAAGAGTTTTACGCTCCAAACTTAAGTAGTTATGGGAATTCAATTACAGAATTTAATTCCATAGAGGAAGAGATTGAATTTTCTATAAGAGGTAGTTTAGTAGATTCAAATGCGAGTAAAGAGCTTAAAAAAATCAGAAGATATATAGAAAATACGGATGGTAAAATACAAGAAAACTTAGAGAAGTTTTTAAAAAACAGTTCCAATAAAACTTATATACAAGAATTTTTTGTAAGCAAGAGAAATGATAGATATACAATTCCTATAAAGGCAGCCTTTAAAAATCAAGTTCCAGGAATAATTGTAGAAACTTCATCCAAAGGATCCACAGTATTTATAGAGCCCAGTGTTATATCAAAATATACAGCAGAGCTAGTGTTATTAAAATCTGAGGAGACCCTAGAAGAATATAAAATATTATCATATTTAACTGGATTAATATTTGATAAATCAAAGGAAATTAAAATTAATATAGAAGTAATAGCAGAGTATGATATGATTTTTGCAAAAGCTAAATATAGTAGAACCATAGAGGGAATAAAGCCTAAACTTAATGATTATGGTTATATAAATATCGTTGGCGGCAAGCATCCATTGTTAAAAGGAAATATAGTACCTTTAGATTTTAGCATTGGAACAGATTACAGAGCCTTAATAATAACCGGACCTAATGCAGGGGGGAAAACTGTGGTGCTAAAAACTGTTGGACTCTTAACTTTAGCAGTTCAGTCTGGGTTCCATATTGCAGCTAAAAATGGTACTGAAATATCTGTGTTTGATAAAATATTCGTAGATATTGGAGATGATCAAAGTATAGAAAACTCTTTAAGCACCTTTTCCTCTCATGTAAAAAATTTAGCAGATATAATTAAAAGTAGTAGTAAATCTACTCTGGTACTATGTGATGAGATAGGGAGTGGAACTGAGCCTAATGAAGGGGCTGGGCTTGCTATTGCAATATTAGAAGAGCTTTACCATAAAGGGTGCATTATAATGGCCACCACTCATTATGGAGAAATTAAAAACTATTCTAAAAGTCATAATGACTTTGAAAATGCAGCAATGCAGTTTGAAAACAATAC
This sequence comes from Clostridium sp., assembly GCA_038040705.1. Lineage (GTDB taxonomy): Bacteria > Bacillota > Clostridia > Clostridiales > Clostridiaceae > Clostridium_AD. The sequence continues at coordinate 4,088 of JANZQE010000575.1, forward strand.
ATTAGAGCCACTTTACAAGTTAATTACAGGTAAATCAGGTGAGAGTAATGCGCTTTGGATCTCAAAAAAAATGGGTATAAAGGATTCTATTCTTGAAAAAGCAAAAAAATATACAGAGGATAAGGACTACAATTTAGATTTAATAAAAGATAGTAAGGTTAAAAAGAAAAAAGATGAAGAAGATAGCGGCATAAAAACTTATGATTATAAAATTGGTGATAAGGTATTTCTTATGGAATATAGTGACTTTGCTATAGTTTACAAATCGATGGATAATTTCAACAATATAATTGTGTTATATGAAGACGACTTTTTGGAGGTTAATGAAAAAAGACTAAAACTAGAGCTTAAGGCTGAGGATTTATATCCGGAAGATTATGATTTTAACACATTATTTGTAGACTATGTAAAGCGAAAATTAGCAAGAGATATTGAAAGAGGATCTAAGAAGGCATTAAAAAAGATTCAAAAGGAAATAAGAAATAGTAGAGAATAAAGGGCTCTGAAAAATTTAAATTGTATGTACAGGCAATTTTATTTAAATTAATCATAGTATAGTAATAAGCTATACTAGGAGGGACGTTTTTGTTTTTCATAAATTGTCTATTAGATATGATTGGAAATGTCACATTATTAACTGCTTATATAACTGGTAGTGGTTCATTCCCCCAACCTTTATGTGAAGAAGAAGAGAAATCCTATTTAATGAAGTTTAAGGAGGGAGATTTACTAGCTAAAGGGATACTCGTTGAACGGAATTTGAGACTAGTTGCACATATAGTGAAAAAATATTCTTACCCCGGGAAAGATGTAGAGGAACTCATATCTATTGGAACTGTAGGGCTTATTAAAGCAATTGAAGCCTTTGATATAAGTAAGGGAGTAAGGCTTGCCACCTATGCTTCAAGGTGCATAGAAAATGAGATACTTATGCTAATTCGTAATAATAAGAAAACAAAAGGGGATGTGTATCTACAGGATCCTATTGGCACTGATAAAGAGGGAAACGAGATATCTCTTATGGACGTATTAAGTAGTGATGAAGATTCTATCTTTGCAATAGTAGAAAATAAAATACAAATTCAAAAGCTTTATGATAAGATAAACTTTAATTTGACGGATAGAGAAAAAACAATAATCCAAATGCGCTATGGGTTACTCGATGGTAACCCTAGAACTCAAAGAGAAATTGCATTGATTCTAGGAATTTCTAGGTCCTATGTTTCTAGAATTGAAAAGGGCGCATTAAAGAGGCTTAATAAGGAGTTAAATAGCACTAATAAAAACAGGTGATTGTAATGCTATATGAGTGCAGCTGACAAGTCGGAAATGTCGGTTGGGCTTCTTACATTTGATTGCTGTATAAAATAAAATATATCCTTTAACATAATAATCCTTGTATATTTTATTATATTAAAACAACCATAAATTACTATGAATATTCTTTATAATAATGCACAAAATAATAATGCAAATGAAAATCATTATTAAATAAAGAGGAGGTAATTTAAATGGCAAATAGAAATTTAGTTCCACAAGCAAGAGAAGGTTTAAACAAATTCAAAATGGAAGCTGCTAAAGAAGTAGGAGTTAATCTTTCAGAAGGATACAATGGAGATTTAACTTCAAGAGAGAATGGATCGGTAGGCGGACAAATGGTTAAAAGAATGGTTGAGTCATACGAAAAGAACCTATAATTAATTTGTAACCATTAAACGGGCATCTTTAGGGAAGACACATTTTAAATGTACTGAGAATAAGCTACTACTAAATGTAATTTGGATATACATTTAGTGGTAGCTTATTTTTCGTTTTTCGACTTTCGTGACTTCAAGCACATTCTAATGATAAACAAATATGTATAATGAATAAGTTATTTATAAATAAATAAATTTAGATAAAAGGGGAATATTAAGAACAAACAATAAAATGAAATGGATGGTGTAAATGGCTAAAAGAATTGTAATCGTAGGAACTGGTATTGCATCGGTAACAGCAATCAAGGCAATTAGAGAGAGAGATTTTGATTCGGAGATATATTTGATAGGACAAGAAAAATTTTATCCATATAACAGAATAAGGTTATCTAAGGGTATATTTGATTCTCTGGATGAAAATAGCATTCTTCTTCAAAAAAAGGAATGGTACGAACAAAATAAAGTGAAAATATTTATTAATACAAAGGTAGTGAAAATAAATACAGAAAGCCTTGAGTTAATATTATGTGACGAGAATAAAGTAAAGTATGATAAGTTGTTAATAACAACTGGGTCCAGTAATAACATCCCACCAATTGATGGAATATGCAAGGAGGGTGTCTACACATTAAGAGATCTTAACGATGCTTTGAATATAAAAGACAGCCTAAGTGTAAGTGAACGTGTGATAGTTATCGGAGGTGGGATACAAGGACTTGAAATAGCATTTATATTACATCAGCATGGCAAGAAGGTTAAAATTGTTGAATTGCAATCAAGGCTTATGCCTAGGCAATTAGATCATAAAGCATCAGAAATATTAAAGAATATAGTGCAGAGTTATGGGATAGAAATATTAACTAATACTGGTGTAAAGAAAATAACTGGAGATGCTAGAGTAACAGGAATTCTTATTGACGATGAAGTAGAATTAAAGTGTGATACGGTTATTTATTCCACAGGAATTAAACCTAATAAGGAACTAATCGAAAATAGCAAAGTTCAAGCAGAAAGGGGAATAGTAGTAAATAATAAAATGCAGACAAACATAGAAAATATTTATGCAGCAGGAGATATTGCTCAGTTTGATAATCAAATTATTGGACTATGGAATATTGCTATAGCACAAGGAAAAGTTGCAGGTTACAATATTGCTGGGAAAGAAACCTTATATGAAAAAATAACCCCAGTTACTACCCTAAATGCTTTTGGTATTTCATTATTTTCTATGGGATGCATTGATGAATCGGACTCTACCAACATATTAACAGATGAGGATATTAATTTAAAAGGTTATAAGAAAATTTTTATAAAAGATAATAGAGTAATTGGTGCGATTGTTATAGGTGATATGAAAAGATCACCAATTCTTAAATCCGCTATTGAAAAAGGCATACCGCTTACTGATGTTGATTTATCTAATATATCTGTAGATGAGTTATTAGATAGATTAAAAAATAAAAAATAATAATGGAGGTATAAAGATGACGGAAATAAAGTTTTGTGAAAATAATTTTACTTTTGGAACAGATGAAACTATGAAAAAGTTAAAAGAAAACTATCCGGATGTTGATGTAACTGCTGAGGACTGCCTAGGATATTGTGGAGATTGTGCAGTAGGACCTTATGCATTAGTCGATGATGAACTGATACAGGCAGATACTTCAGCTGAGTTATATGACAAAATAAAAAGTATGATTTAAGTAAGAAATAAAAATTATAGGAGATACTAATAAATAGTCAATAATATATGTTATTATGTAATTAGTAAAAAAAAAAGGAGTGATTTTAATGAAGGCTCACGTTGATAAGGATACATGCATTGGATGTGGATTATGCCCTGAGATATGTCCCGAAATTTTTCAAATGGAAGATGATGGGAAAGCTGTGGCATCGCCAGATGAAGTTGCAGAAAATCTCGTAAGTAGTGCAAAGGATGCAGAAGAACAGTGCCCTGTTGATTCAATTTCTGTAGAATAGTAATAATATATATAAAAAGTATAATAAACTGCAACCTTGTGTTGTTAACAGGAAAATAATATTGCAATAAAGCCAAGGACCATTAATCATAAAGTGATTAAAAATCCTTGGTTTTATTACAATACTGGTTGATCTCAAAGTCTTGTATCAATGCAATTGAAATGTTTAAAATGGTGTAATTTTGTGAAATCAACAAAAGAAGGAAAGAATATTTATTATGCTATAAGCCTGTTACTGTGGTGAATAAATAAAGGGGGATAAATCAATGATAAAAAAAGAAGAACGTAATGATCAAAATATGTCTTGCTGTGGAAATGAATCAGAACTTATCAACATAGCAAAAAAAAATAATCTATGTCTTATATGTGGAAAACAAGGAACTCTTGTAAAAAATATTACAGCAAAGCATATGGTACTTGATGAGCTAACGGAGCAAGTTGGCGACAACGATTATTTTTTATGTATGAGTGAGGAATGTGATGTTACTTACTACAACACGGAATCTAATATCAAATTTAATAAACTGCAAGTAAAAGTGCCTATATGGTTTAAGAAAGACGCTAATCCTAAATATGCCTGCTACTGTAGTAAAGTAACAGAGGAACAAGTTATAGACTCTGTCATAAAAGATGGTGCTGCTAATATGAAAGAGGTTTTAAAGATTACCGGAGCAATGGGTGACTCACAATGTCAAAAGAAAAATCCATTAGGCAAGTGTTGTCATAATATAATCCAAGATGCAATAAATAAAGGCCTAGCCATGAAAGAATGAGAATAAGAAGGAAACTTTTTTATTATTACTATATATTTTATAACTAGGAAACAATTCCCAATGAACATCAGAGGGATATTTAAACAAAAGTATTGTTAGAAGATGTTACTTAAAGGACTGTTATGATGTATAATAGAATAATAAAAGAACAAACCATACCTTGGACACATTTATTGCTGAATTATTTAGAGGGTGGTAGTTAGTTTTTAAAAATGTATAAGAGGGGGTGCAATTATGGAAACTGAGGTAGCAAAGTCAACAAAAAGGCCAATAAAAAAGCATAACAAAATTGTTTTAGGTATTATAATTTCTATTTGTACTTTACTAATCATATACTTTGGATTGTCAATATATTTCATGAATCATTTTTATTTTGGTTCTGCAATAAATACCATTAGTGTTTCAGGTAAAATTGTAGAGGATGTAAATGAACAAATGGCATCTGAGATTCAAAAATATCAGCTAAACATAAAGGGACGAGGCGGTGTAAATGAACAAATTGCAGGAGAAGAAATTGCCTTAAAGTATGATGTGAATGGAGAATTTAAGGGGTTTAAAGATAAACAGAATCCCTACAAATGGGTTTCAGCAGTTTTTAATACAAAAGATTCTAAAATGACAGCAGGAATTAAATATGATGAAAATTTATTAAAAGAACAAGTGGATATGCTCTCTTTTTTTGATAGTAGTAAGTTAATTGAACCTAAAAATGCTAGCTATAAGTATACAGATAATGGTTATGTGATTGTAGATGAAGTCATTGGAAATAAGGGCAATAAAGATATTTTATATAATTATGCGCTAGATGCAGTGAGTAATGGCGAAACAACAATAGATTTGGAGTTAATTAATTACTATGTTAAGCCAAAATACACTTCAAAATCTCCGAAGGTCGTTTCCACAAGGGACATGCTTAACAAATATGTATCTTCAAAGATTACCTATACTTTTGGGGACGATAAAGAAGTTTTAGATGGTTCTACAATAAATAAGTGGTTTACAGTTGATGAGAATAGTGAAATCACATTTAATGAAAAAGAAGTTGAAGTATATATAGACGTACTTGCTAGTGAATATAATACAGTTGCTGATACGAGAAATTTTGTTACTTCGTCAGGAAAGGTAATTAATATTGGTGGTGGTACTTATGGCTGGGCCATTAATAAGGTTAAAGAAATCCAATATTTAATTTCAACCGTAAAGGAAGGTGAATCTATAGAAAAAGAACCTTCTTATTACCAGACTGCATTTGCTCATGGCAAGGATGATATTGGAAATACCTATGTAGAATTAGATCTTTCAGGGCAACACTTATGGTTTTATAAAAATGGAAAGCTGATTACACAAGGGGATGTTGTCACAGGTAATAATGGATCTGAGAAGACTAGAACACCGACTGGCATTTATAAAATCAATTATAAAGAAACAAATGCAACCCTTAAAGGTGAAGACTACGCTGCTCCCGTGAGTTATTGGATGCCTTTTAATAAGGGAATAGGTATTCATGATGCAAGCTGGCGAAACAAGTTTGGGGGAGATTTGTATAAGACAGGCGGATCCCATGGTTGTGTAAATTCACCATACAATGTAGCAAAAACAGTATTTGACAATATAGAGACGGGTACTCCAGTTATTTGTTACTAATAAGACTAGGAGGAATATAAGACAACCCAACGAAAAAAGAAAGAGTAAAAGAAGGAGAACTCCTATAATTTGGGATTCTCCTTCTTTTTTAGTTATTTTCATACCTTGAAATCAATTTTATATTAGCAGTTTCTACATTATCTAAGTTGCCATCAAAGCTTGGGTTAGGGTTATACCATGATTTCTTGAGGAAATAGCTCTTATAGGGTTCCGATTTAAATACAAAGCCATGTCTAGCATAGATTTCATTTCTGGCTAAAGTCAAGTTTTCTTTGCTTAATATAGATACATCTGAATCTAAGAGCTTTTCACTTCTACTTTTAGGCAAAATATAAGAATCGACGGATTCAAATTTATTTGTATCAGGCTTATTTTCAGTTTCAGAATTATCTAATTTTATATTAGGCTCTTTATTAGTAATGTTAGCATTTGAAGTAACCTTATTTTCTGTAGATGTCTCCTTCGTATTATTAGAAGTATTAGGGAATAATTTTGAAATGGAAATGTAATAGCTACCCAATCCCACAGTTAATAATAGTATTAAAACACCAAGAATAATAAAATTTTTAGATTTAGGTTGTTTAGATTTTTTCTCATTAGGTGTTAAATCACTAAATACATTTTTACTGCCACATTTTCTGCAAAAATCAGTGCCATCTTGTAATTTATAACCACATTTATAACAAAACATAAATCATCGTCTCCTCGCTAATCTACATAATAAATATTATACTAAAATAAAGGTGGATTTTAAAGGTTTTAAAGTAGAAAAACATTAATTCTCTCTTTTAACATTCATTAAAAATTTATGATTTTGCCACTCTATTGTCATTTAAATATAATAGGATATAAATATAATCTATTAATAACTGAATGCAGATTAAGAACTATAAAATATGTATATTTGGAGGGAATATTATGAAGAAAATAAAAAAAACAAAGAAAGTAAAATTTAATAAAATTGCAGCTTTAGCAATTATAGTGTCTGTGTCTTCTTCAGGTGCACCGGTTTATGCAATTACTTCATCAAATAATAAGCGTCTAAATATAAATATTTCTAATTCACAACTTTATAAAGAACCTTTAGAAAACTCAAATATTAACAAATTATCTACCACTGGAGAAGTTTCTAAAAATGAAGAAGGGATTATATCCAATCTTTTCACCAATTACAAAAATTCTATTTCAAAAGCCATTGAAGATAATTTTAGTTCTAGGCTAGATAGCTTTATAGACTTAGGAAATATTACTCAACTGCAGAAAAAAGAAATTATGAGTTTATATTCTGTCTCTAATACCAATACAGTAGAATTGGTAGGGATTAAATCCCTTGTTACAAGTGAAACGATAACTAAAGAACAAGAAATTACTATATTAAATAGCTTTATTAAATGTAAAAAATCAACCTCTAAAAATATTAATGACATTTTATTACTAAAAACTGATGAGTTAGTTTCATTGGGAACTATCAATGGTGTTCAGAGAGATGCTGTAATAAATCTTGCTAGAATTCCGGATTGAGTATTTAAACACAGTAAAATGGCCTGTCTATTTATGACAAGCCATTAAGTTTTAGTAATAAACTTCAAAGCTTTATAATACCCTTTAACCCCTTACTTGATGGCCAACGAATAGTATTGTTATTAAAATCAATGTCAATATAATCACCTTGGGCAGTAATATTTACACTTTGCTCACTGTTTCTATATTTTAATATATTAGCTAAACATATTGCTCTTTCAAAACCATCTCCACGTTGGTAGTTCCAAACTTCATCCGGTTTGGCCATACGGGGACCGTCATATATGGATTCGTTAGGCATATGCTCTAATAATATTATAACTTCATCATCACCTAATTCTGTGCACTTAGTAATTGAAACAGGGTTTCGTTCTATAGCCGCCTTGATAAAAGGTTCCCATTCAATCCTTGAAAAATCTCTGTATGCGTAAAAAGCTAGATCTGCAGATACGTTCTTATCCCTTATAGATTCTAAATAGCAAATTATATCTTCCCGGCTCATTTCAGTTGAAATCTGTATTGGTTCTGTCTTAATAAAATGTTTATTAACTCCTGGAAGCCTTGGTTTCACATTACAAAATTCATAGAGAGAGGTTAGAATCTCATCTTTTTTAGTAGGTGGCATAAGAGGGAAATTAAACTGATCCATAAGAATTACAATATCATTTTCATCTCTAAAATTTACCTTGTGGGTTTCAAAGAATTCAATAAAATTAGTAAGGCATAACCTGTCTTGTATCGGTTCTTTTAAAAATTCAGACTCGTAAATCTCGGATAATAGCTTGTCTCTCGTGCTCTCATTTACCTTGAAAGAGCTAGTATGCTCATAAGCATAAGCCTTTTCAGCCGGGATATACCTCTGCATTCCTAGGTATTCCTGTTTAATCTGAAAGTGATTTTGAATATGGGTCTCTTGCCTTAGAAAATTACACAATATATCATAATCTATATCAGTTACAAGGAAATTCTTAAGCTTTTTTTCAAAGCTCTTATATATCGTATGATCTATGGTTGCATTAGGGTAGACTATATGGGCAAAACCTGTATTATGAGAAACAATCGTAATTTGTTCATTTCGCATTGCTCTTTGAGCCCTTGCTGTAAGTTCAGTACCATTAAACCACATATTCTTAGTTAAAATCCTTCTATTATTTGTTAATATTCCGTCCCTTACATCTATATAATTTTGTGAATGAAGTGGAGTTGCAAGTAGGTATATACTCTCAAGTGGTATTTTGCATATTACAAACAGTGCAGCGGCATAAAGAGTAGATAACGATACACATTCGCCTGCACTCTTTTCATGGTCATTTTTGTATTTAAATGCATCCATTGCCTCTATAGTTTCAGTCTTCCAATATGGTATGACACTAGAGTCATATTTATCAATGCCAAAATGCTTTCTGATATCCATACTGAAATAATATTTATCGCCTTCATAACCAAACAGGGCATTACTCCTATTTATTGTTTCAAAGTCCATAAACGGTTCAAAACGTGTTATTTCCATTTCCTTAGTTGTAAGTCCCCAGGTGTCAAGATCTAGATTAAAATCATAATTATCCATTATATATTGTTTAAGTCTTAATATCTTCCTATATGAATTCAGTTTGTCAATATCTTTAAACCATATATCCTTCTTCCATTCCCATATTATCGGTGACATTATATTAGCTAGAAAGAGACTGTATAGAAGTTCTGGGAATATGAATATCTCCATATCTGAGAGGGTGATTGCAGATGAAAATTTTTCTATATCCTTTTTATTAAAAATCGTAAACACATCCTTTTAATATTTGCATTCATTTATAAGTGGCACATGATTTCACTCCATAAAATATAGTTGACATCAACAACTATATTATACAGCTAAAAGATTGACGCAATCAATAATTATTATATGAATTTATGATTATTATGTCCTTACTAAAGATATGTAACGAGCTCATATCTTTTCATAATATTAATACGAAAGATAAATAAAGATGTATACTTGTATGTAAAGAGGGTGTACCATGTTATATAAATAAAGGCGATGGTACTCAAATTCTAAAATTAGCCTATGAAGGAGTGAGGTAGAAATGCTAGAATATGATTATTAAGAACAATGTATTTTGCTATGAAACCAAAATTGGTAAAATAACAATTGTTGAGAATGGCACGGCTATTACTCATGTGTGTTTTGGAGAAGTCCGTAATAAAGATACAAATATAATCGAAACACCTTTGCTGAAAAAAGCATATGAGCAGATACAAGAATATCTTAATGGAAAAAGAAGCACATTTGATTTGCCACTTGCGCCACAGGGTACAGAGTTTCAACAGAATGTATGGAAAGCATTACAAGAAATTCCCTATGGTAAAACTAATACTTATAAAGATGTAGCAAAGAATATCGGCAATATAAATGCTTCTCGTGCCGTAGGTATGGCAAATAATAAAAATCCAATTCTCTTATTTATTCCTTGCCACCGAGTTATTGGTGCTAGTGGTAAATTAGTTGGTTATGCAGGTGGTTTGGATATAAAAGAAAAACTACTGGAAATTGAAAAACAAAATGAAGCTAATTTTTTTCGGTATGGTGAAATAGAAATCACCTATTTAAAACAATCAGATATAAAGTTAGGGGAAGCCATAGAAAGACTTGGAAGGGTAGAACGAGTAATTATTAAGGACCTGTTTACGGCACTGATTTATGCAATCATAGGTCAACAAATATCAGCAAAGGCAGTGCATACTATTTGGGCTAGAGTTCAAGAGCGTTTCGGTGAAATCACATCACAAAATATTTCAAAGATTTCTATAGAGGAAATACAACAATGCGGAATGACAACTCGGAAAGCAGGTTATATAAAAAGTATTGCAGAAACGGTATCAAGAGGTGATTTAAATCTGAATGAACTTAATAAATTATCTGATAAAGAAGTCATAAGTAAGTTATCTTCATTACATGGAATTGGAGTATGGACGGCCGAAATGCTTCTACTAAACTCAATGGAACGTCCTAATATTGTAAGCTGGGGTGACATGGCAATTAGGAGAGGCATGATGAAGTTGTATGGATTATCTGAACTAACAAAACAACAGTTTGATGAATATAAAAAACGATATTCACCATATGGTTCTGTAGCCTCCATTTATCTTTGGAAAATATCTACTTTCAAATAAATAACATCTAAAGTCAAAAGGAACAATAATACCGTGAATAAATGGGGGGAAAAGATTATGGCTATAAGAGAAATAGTATTATTAGGGAATGAAAATTTGTACAAAGTTTGTAGTGAAGTTTCAAAAGATGAAATTAATAAGGTAAAGCAAATAATTGAAGATTTACATGATACAATGGTGAATTTCAGAGAAACATATGGGTTTGGTAGGGCAATAGCAGCGCCACAAATAAATGAGCTTTACAGAATAATTTATATAAACTTTGATAATACATCTATTGCTTTTATAAATCCTAGACTTGAATTTACTGAAGATGAAAAATTCGAAATGTGGGATGATTGCATGAGCTATCCAGGGTTAGAAGTGAGGTTATATAGATATAAAACTTGTAAAATTTATTATAAAGATTTGCAGTGGGCTGACTGTAGTATAGAATTTACAGGGGATTTAGCAGAGTTAATACAGCATGAATATGATCACCTAGATGGTATATTAGCTGTTCAGAAAGCAATTGATAATAAATCATTTAGAATAAATAAAGATAAGTCAGGGTGCTTTTAGGTGTTGAAGCTGGATCTCGTGATATAGGAATACAAGCTCTTTCGGGAGCTATAGATAGAGATGATAATATTATATATAGGTGAATTTAAACGTAATAAAGATCCCAAAGAGGTTACTTCAGTTAAAAACTACCTCTTAGGCCAAGGGCGGTTTAAGCATTTGAAGAATTAAGACATAGAGCAGATTATAGCACAAAGAGATAAGAAATAGAACTAATATAGAAACTTCAAGAGGTAAAATGCAATAACTAGAAGGAGGGTCGATTTCTGTCAGAAATCAATCCTCCTTCTAGTTATATATGAAAATATGTACTTTTGCAAGAAAACATTTAAAATGAATAATGCATGAATATATTACATTAAAATCATTATTCTTTATTTATAAGTAAATAGGCGAAATTCAATATTATATAATGGAATTCAGGAATATTTATATCACTATATGAAAATGTTTACTAAAATATTTAATTTAATTTATTATTTTATAAAAAGATTGAATAATGCTTGAAATTAATTTATAATACTAAGAGTAATGAAAGTTTTATTTCGCAATTATTCATATTTTAAAACTGAGGAGGAATTTTATTATGATACAAAATGGATTCACCTACGCAGCATTCCTGATTTTCTTTGCAAGCATTGTTATTTATGCAGAAAATAAATCGAAAAGTAAATTTTTTAAGTACGTGCCCGCACTAGTAATTATTTATTTCGGAGCTATGCTTTTAGGTACATTTGGTGTGTGGGAAAAAAATGATTCCACAACAGCGTCGTACAAGACAATAAAAGATAGTTTATTACCGGCAATGATATTTTTAATGTTATTAAGATGTGACCTTAGACAAATAGTTAAATTAGGACCCAAAATGCTTATAGCGTTTTTTACTGCTACTTTAAGTATTATGGTAGGGTTCGTAGTTGCTTATGCAATGTTTAAAGGCTCATTTCCAGAAGGAACATGGAAAGCATTTGCAGCCCTTGCAGGAAGTTGGATAGGTGGTACAGGAAATATGGTTGCCGTTCAAGGAGCCTTAGGAGTAGGCGATTCACAGATGGGATATACGCTACTTATGGATTCCATTAATGCATCTGTTTGGATAATGGTTTTACTTTGGGGAGTATCTTTTGCTCCAAAATTCAACAAATGGACCAAAGCTGATACCAGTGTAATTGATAACATTGGAGCAGAACTCGCTAAGACCCAAGCTAAAGTAAGTAAGGAGGTATCATTTCCAGATTTAATGATACTTTTAGGACTAAGTTTATTTGTTTCAGCAATGGCCGTATATTTAGGATCGTTTATGCCACAATCTATGTTTTTATCTGGAACAACATGGACAGTATTGGTAGCTACATTATTTGGTGTAATTTGTGCAATGACGCCAATTGCTAAAATACCAGGCGCTGCACCCCTATCAAATGTAATGCTTTATACTATTGTATCACTTATAGCATCAAGAGGTAATTTCGCAGAACTTGGACAAGCGCCAATATTTGTTCTAGCAGGATTTGTTATTTTAGCTGTACACGCAATAGTAACGCTGATTCTAGCTAAACTATTGAAGTTAGACTTATTCACTTGTGCAATAGCTAGTCTTGCAAATATAGGTGGAGTTGCATCGGCACCAATTCTTGCAGC
>JANZQE010000576.1:0-7666 GCA_038040705.1 Clostridium sp.
TTGTCTTTGATGATATATATGATTGGATACCAGGGCCAATAATTAAGAATGTGGCACAACTTCATAGTTTCGCTCAAAAAGTAAACGCTGATATAGATGATTATAAGGACATTAGAGAAACTGTTAATAATAAAACTAATAAATATTCAGACTTTAATAATACTGAAAGATTATTTGAAAAATTAGAGTTATAGGGTGTAACCAGAAAATATGTTGCATAGGATGGTCATAAAATGAAAAAAACCGTAAAAAACAAGGTGGTAAGTAATTATATTTATAATAGTCTTTATCAAGTTCTTACTATTATAATCCCTATAATTACTATACCCTATGTATCAAGAATATTTGGAGCAAAAGGGATGGGCATATATGGATATACTTTTTCGGTGGCACAATTCTTCTATATAGTAGGCATGTTCGGAATAAGCTCTTATGGAATTAGAGAAATTGCATATGTTAGAAATGACAGAAAAAAAACCAAGTGTATATATTTCGGGCGATTTAATTCTGGGTGGATTTATAGGCCTTGTGATACAAGGGTTTGTTGGATTAATTGTCTATACTGTAATATTATATATAATAAATAATCCAATAAAAACGGAGATAGTTCATAGAATTAATGAAAGAAAACTATCGAAAGTAAATAAAAGATAAAGAATTAGGTGGTTATTCAATAGTAAGGGGGACATGGTTATGGCAATTAGAAATATTTTATTTGATTTAGATGGAACTTTGTTAGACACAAATGAATTAATTATACAATCTTTTCAACATACTTATCAAAGACACTTGAACAAACATGTGGATAAAGAAGATATCATTAAAACTTTTGGAGAAATTTTAAAAATTACGTTAGATAGAGAATTTGGCGACGATAGTGAAGAAGCTATTAAGACCTATAGAAATTTTCAAATTGGAAAATTTGAAAAGCTAATTTCCATTCGTGAGGGAGTAAAAGAAGGCGTAATGAAGCTTTATAATCAAGGATATACGCTTGCAGTTGTCACTTCGCGGTTAAATAAATCTGCAATTATGGGATTGAGTCATTTCGGATTAATGGAATATTTTGATATTGTTATAGGTGCTGATGATACAGACAAACATAAGCCAGATCCGACTCCGGCGTTTATGGCCTTGCAGGAAATGGGTGGAAAACCAGAGGAAACAATCTTTGTGGGGGATAGTCCCTTTGATGTTTTGTGTGGTAAGAATGCAGGGATTAAATCTGTGATTGTGGGATGGAGCGCACTTCCTATGGATAGTATTCTTAAGCATGAGCCAGATTATGTTGTAGATAGCATGGAAGAACTTGTTGCATTAGTAGAAGAACTAAATGATTTATAGGATTTTCAAGTATGAATATAAAGGAAGAGAGTTTATGTTTGGAGACTAAAAAAATGAAAACCTTCGATTAATTAATTAGTCGAAGGTTTTCTGACGCTGTAATCATTTATTCTAAATAGGTTATTGTAGAGGAGTTTCGTGAAGTATGTCGAATAAAGGATATATATAGATTATTTATAATAAGTGAGGATTAATATGATGGAAACAAGTATTAGTTATAAACAACTAACTGATAAAAATATAGAGCTAACCAAGAAAAATAGAGAACTTGAAAATATAGTTAGAGAATTCAAAGAAAAAGAAGAAAGCCTCCAGTATGATAACCTTAAGACAGAGTTTTTTGCGAATGTATCTCACGAATTCAAGACTCCCCTAAACATACTTATGGGGGCGATACAATTGCTAGAACTATATGTTTCAAATGGAAACATAATTGACCCTGAGTTTAAGCTCCATAAATATCTTAAAACTATGAAGGGTAATTCACTTAGGTTACTTAGACTTATCAATAATATTATTGATTTAACCAAAATAGATTCTAATTACAGTAATATTGAACTTCATAACTATGATATTGTTGAGATTATAGAGGGAGTAATTGAATCTATAGATTCATATTCAAAAATAAAATCCGTACATATAATATTTGAAAAGAAAATTAAAGAACAAATTATGACTTTTGATGCAGATAAAATAGAAAGAATTCTATTAAATCTTCTATCAAATGCAATGAAGTTCACAGATGAAAATGGTACCATTAAGGTAGAAGTGGGAACTCGGAATAAATTAGTTTATATTTCTGTTAAAGACGATGGGGTAGGAATACAGGAAGATAAACTAAAGGTTATTTTTCAAAGGTTTAGAAAGGTGGACAAATCTTTCACTAGAAATAGAGAGGGCAGCGGCATAGGGCTTTCACTAGTTAAATCACTTGTAGAAATGCATGAAGGTACTATAACTGTGAAGAGTGAATACGGTAAGGGGTCAGAGTTTATTGTTGAATTACCTATAATGACAATAAAAGAGGAACCACAGAGTAAGCTGTATTGGCAACATGAAGATAGTAGACTTGAAAGAATAAAAGTTGAGTTTTCAGACATATAGCAGAGAATCTTTATAGTAGAATAATGTACAAGATTAAGGGCGTGAGGGAATGAGTGGTAAATTAGAACATATTGATAATAAAAAATTCAATTCCCTGATGGAGCTAGGGGAAGTAAAACGAAAAAATGGGGATATTGAAAGTAGTCTTAAATATTTTAAAAGTGCTTATGATATAACTGATCTTTTAGATGATAAGAAATATCAAGTGGATGTATTAATAAAAATAATCGATGTATATTTTTATAAGGGTGAAATAGAAGCTAGCATAAAGTATGCAGAACAAGTTGAAGAGCTTCTTAAGAATATAGATTATGTTAAGGGCAAACTAGATATTAGCCTATATCTAGTTAATGTATATTACATAAAAAACGAATATTATAAAGCTAGAGAAATAGCGAATGATGCCTTAAAATTTTGCTCAGAAGAACATATTATTTATAGAGGAAGAATATTAAATTTGTTAGCAAAGCTATGCTCTGAATTAACTGGTGTGGATGAGCATTTAGAATTACTTAATCAATCCTTAGAATGTTTTGAAAAAGCAAATTGTTTAAAAGGAAGTTTGGCGATTTTAAACAACATTGGTACAGTCTATGCAGATAAATTACAAGATAACGAAAAATCTCTAGAGTATTTTTTAAAATTAAAAAATAGGAGTGAAGACAGTAACTACGTAGAACCTAATGTGTATGCTCACTTAAATATTGGAGAAACCTATTTTAAAAATTTGAGATATGAAGAAGCACTTTTCTTTTGTAAATTGGCTTTGGAAAAAGCTGAGAGTTCAAAATTGGAATCTATGGTCTTTAATTCGTATGTGATTTTAATCAGCGTAGAATTAAAACTAAATAATTATATAAGAGGTTATGACTATTTTACTTTAGCAAGTAAAGAGCTTGAGACTTATCCCAACCAAGGGGAAATGTTACCTTGGTACTATAAAACCGCTGCAAGTTTATTCCTAGAATTTGGTGAAATAAAGAAAGCAGAAATTAGTATTAAAAAGGCTTTGGATATGGTGGATAATGAGGAGTCAATAATTAAATGGGATACAGGAATTGTATACGAATTTGTGAAGCTTAAAGTTTCTAAGAACAAAACGGATGTATTAGAGGCCCTAGAGGGAATTACTTATATATTAACAAAATATAAAAATCTTCAGGTTGTTTTGGAAATAGTATATGATGTTATGGTAGAACTCGTAGATATAGGCTATAGCGAATTAGCATTTGAATTAGAAGGTAAATATAAAGATATAATCCCTGAAACAAAAGATGTTGTGCTAAAGAAAAAATACGTGGAAGCTCTAAAATGCAATAATGAAGAAAAACAGCAACTACTAACTACTGCTCTAGAGTTAGCGGTGGAAATTAAGCATAATAAGCTCCAGCTAAGGATCTGCAGTAGACTTTCAGAATATTATTTTAAAGTGGAAAACTATGAGAAAACTATAACCTATTACGTTCTTGTCTGTAGGCAGATTAAAAATATAGTAATGAGTATTCCAGAGGAATTTAGAAGAAAATACATAAACTCTAATAATATGCTTGAGTATTTTAATGCGTTTGTAAGGGCAAAACAGTATTATTCTAAAGAAAATGATAATAATAGATATAATTATCTTAATAACAATGAGGAATTAATACTGTTTATACAAGGATTGGATAAAATAATAAAATGAATTATCTTTTGGAGGGTTTTATGTTAAAAACAAAAAAGTATGTTTTTTTAGCCACAATCGTAGCCCTATTTGGAGAAATATATTTTTACCCATTTCAAAGCGATTTCAAATTTTCGGCAGGAGTAATTATTTTTAATTTATGCATTCTGATAATGGTAGATATGTCAGAAAT
Organism: Clostridium sp.; assembly: GCA_038040705.1. Classification (GTDB taxonomy): domain Bacteria; phylum Bacillota; class Clostridia; order Clostridiales; family Clostridiaceae; genus Clostridium_AD. The sequence goes on from JANZQE010000576.1 coordinate 4,302, forward strand.
ATGGTTGGCTTTTTTATGTGGAGTAGGTGTATTCATAGTTAGAAGTATTTTTGGAATACTAATAGCAGATCATACTGTTATAAATACCGTTGTTTTTAATTTTCCTTCGCTACTATATTATTTAATCTATGGAGTTCTACTTAAGATTACTAAAATTAGAAAGCATAAAGAACATATAGTTATAGCGATTTTATTATTTGCCTTAATGGATTCACTAAGTAATATATTTGAAGCAATCATACGAAATGACATTAGCTCACATATTGTAAGAATTATCATTTTGGCGGGTTTTGTAAGAGGGTTTGTATCTTATTTTATTTATCTGACTTATAATAAACAGAAGTTATTTATTTTGAATAGTGAGCATCAGAAAAGATACACTCAACTTAATTTGTTGATTTCAAATATACAAGCTGAAATGTTTTATTTAAAAAAATCTATGAAAGATATAGAACAGGTAATGTCAAAAAGCTATAATTTATATGAGACTTATAAGGATAACGATCATTTAAGAGAAAAAACATTGAATATCGCAAGGGAAGTGCATGAAATAAAAAAAGATTATTATAGAGTATTAAAAGGGTTTGAATCACTTATAGATGATTTTGAAAATGAAGATGCTATGGCACTTTCAAATATTTTTACCGTTATTAGGGATAATACTACTAGGTATATAAAAGAGAGTAATAAAGAAATAGCAATATCATTCTATTTCCAAAAAAACTTTGAAGTTAAAGCCTATTCTAATTTATTTGTTATGATTAATAATCTTATAATCAATAGTATAGATGATTGCGAAGATAAAGATTTTATTATAGTATCAGAAAAAGCAGATGATGATAATATATATTTTGAAATAACCGATACGGGAAATGGTATTGATAAAGATATCCTTCCTTATATTTTCAATCCAGGGTTTACTACAAAATATGATACTATAACTGGAAGACCCTCTACAGGTATTGGGCTTTCACATGTTAAAAATATAGTTGAACAATTAGGTGGAAATATAGAAGTGAAATCAGAACAAGATATAGGAACTACTTTTATACTCAAAATACCTGTAAGTTCATTGAATGGAGGATAATATTGGAAAAAACATTTTTGATTATTGATGATGATGTGAATATTAGAAAAATGCTAGGCTTTCTCATAAAGAAAAATAATCTTGGAAAAGTTGTATGTGAGCTGGATAGTGGGGAGCATGCTGTTCAAGAAATTACATTTTATAATCCGCAAATAGTGCTTATTGATCTTTTGCTCCCTTTACTTGATGGAATTGAAATTATTAATAGAGCGAAGAAGGAGGGGTATAAGGGTAAGTTTATTATGATATCGCAAGTTGAAGAGAAGTCAGTGGTATCAAAAGCATATGAAAGTGGCATAGTTTTTTTTATAAGCAAGCCTATAAATAACATAGAGGCAATCAATGTTATAAAGGGCATATGCCGTAATATTGAGCTTGAGGATTCATTGGAAGCTATAAAGAGTGCACTGCTCGGAGTTAATAATGATAAAAATATAACAAAAGAATTATTCGTAGATGAGGAAATAATAAATATTTTTACTAGTATAGGTATTATCGGGGCAGTAGGAAGTAATGAGTTAATAAAAATTGTACACAAAATAATAGAATTTAAAAAGAGAAATCCAATTTCCATATACAAACTACAAAGAATATACGATGAAATAGTACAGGAAGAACATGGACATGAAAATCTAAATGCTAATAAAAAAGCACTAGAACAAAGGATTAGGAGAACTATTCAAAAGGCTTTGGAAAATTTGTCAGAGCTAGGTTGCGATGATTATAGCAATAGTGTTTTCATGGAGTACAGTACTTTATTATTTGATTTCAAACAAATAAGGCAAGAAATGAGACATATAAATAATCCACTGGATGAACCAGGGAAAATAAGCACTAAAAAATTTATTGAAGGAATTATTACTAAATTAAATTAGTTTATATTTAGGAAGTATTTTATACAAAACTATAAATATACAAATATTTTGAATATTTTCATTCGTCAATGAATTTTTTTGTAGTTTTTTGTAGTTTGTTGTATCAACTTCTTATAATAATATTATAATATAAAATTAAGAGGAGGAAGAATAAATGATTTTAAAATTAGATATGGTTCAAGCAGCAGCATTAGCAGTTGTAGTTTTATTTATAGGCCAATTAATCAAAAGAAAGCTATCAGTTTTAGATAAGTATTGTATACCTGCGCCAGTAATAGGTGGAGTACTTTTTGCAATTATGACATTAATATTAAAACAAACAAACCTGTTAGTATTTGAAATGGATGTTACACTTCAAAAATTCTTTATGACCGCGTTCTTCACAACTATTGGGTTTACAGCTAGCTTTACACTTCTAAAAAAGGGCGGAAAACAAGTTTTCATTTTCCTAGGAATAGCAGTACTTCTTGTAATATGTCAAGACATTACAGGTGTGATATTTGCTAAGATATTCGGACTTAATCCGCTTATAGGACTTTCTACTGGTTCAGTACCTATGGTTGGTGGACATGGAACTGCAGGCGCTTTTGGTCCAGTGTTTGAAAAAGCAGGTGCTGTAGGAGCAAATACAGTAGCAATGGCTTCAGCTACATTTGGATTAATTATGGGTAGTATGCTTGGCGGACCAATAGCTAAGAAACTAATTGATAAACATAATCTTGCACCTTCAATGAAAACGGTTAAATCTACAGCAGAAGTTGCAGCAACTAAGGATAATGATTCGAAAAAATTAGTGCCTGAGAACTTTATGCATGCTACAACTCAACTTTTTATAGCTATGGGTATTGGAACAATAATATCTTATTTTCTAGAAAAAACAGGAGTGACATTCCCAGCATATATTGGGGCAATGTTTGCAGCTGCAATTATAAGAAATTTATCAGATTCAACAAAAATATACAAGATTTATGCGGATGAAATAGATATTATAGGAAATGTATCATTAGCTATATTCTTATCTATGGCATTAATGGGATTAAAATTATGGCAATTAGCTGATTTAGCATTACCACTTATAGTGATGCTCGCAGCTCAAGCAGTAATTATTGCATTATTCGCTTACTTTATAACATTTAATGTTATGGGTAGAGATTATGAAGCAGCAGTAATGTCTGGTGGTACTTGCGGATTTGGTATGGGTGCTACACCTAATGCAATGGCCAATATGGAAGCACTTACAAAGAACTATGGTATTGCACCAAGAGCATTCTTTATCGTACCACTCGTAGGAAGTTTATTCATAGATTTCTTCAACGCTGGTATTATTACAACCTTTATGAATTTCTTCGGTTAATAGTTAAATAACAAAGGATATAAATTATATACTTTGATATGTTGAAACG
>JANZQE010000577.1:0-16321 GCA_038040705.1 Clostridium sp.
TTGAATATAATATGCTGGATTATTGCACCCCTTGTAATTATTTCTTTTAGTACCTTATTTAAAACTCCTAGTAAAGTTTCTGATATAAATTCTAGTCAAATTGTAAAAGTAAAACAAACCAACACTTTCCTTAATCAAAAAAACAAAATTGTAAATGTAAATTCGCAGGAATTTTTAGAAGTTAGCTCAAACCCCACAAAAAATAGTAGTGAAATATTGGTATATCCTGGAGGAGGACCAATAGGTGTAAAGCTCAATACAAAGGGCGTCTTAGTGGTAGCCCTATCTGATATTGACGGTGTTAAAGGGAAAATGCAAAGTCCTGCTGCAAGTGCAGGTGTACAAATTGGAGACAGCATAATAAGAATAAATGATATTGAAATAAATAGTGCTGAAGATGTAACTAGATTTGTAAATAAAGAAAAAGATTCAGAGATTATTCTTAAGTTACAAAGAAAAAATAATACCGATTATTTTGAAGTAAAAGTTAAGCCTGTTATAGATTCTACTGATGGAAAGCAAAAAATTGGACTTTGGGTAAGAGATTCAACGGCTGGTGTAGGAACATTAACTTTCTACGATGGTAGTACTAAAAAATTCGCAGCTTTAGGTCATCCAATAACGGATGCTGATACTGGTACTATACTTAATGTTAATAATGGCGTAATTATATCATCGAACATTGTTTCTATAAAGAAAGGAACAAAAGGAAATCCAGGAGAATTAAGAGGTCTTTTCGTAGATGAAAACAAAATAAAAGGGCAAATATTCAAAAATACAGAATGTGGTATATTTGGTAATGGAAACAATAGCCTTGTAAATCCTAAGTTCAATAAACCTATGAAAATTGCACTAAGAAATGAAATTAAAGAAGGAAAGGCTCAGATTATAACAACAATAAATGGAAGTGAACCAGAATTATTCGATATAGAAATTCAAAAATTATTAACTCAAAATACATCAGGATCTAAAAGTATGGTAATTAAAATTACAGATTCAAGGCTTCTAGATAAAACTGGAGGCATAGTCCAAGGCATGAGCGGTAGTCCTATAATACAGAATAATAAAATAATAGGCGCGGTTACCCATGTCCTAATTAACAAACCAGATATAGGATATGGCATATATATAGAGTGGATGTTAAAAGATGCGGATATTTTATCTAAATAACTAGCATTTTTTAATAATAAAGGGTAAAATAGAATTGTGAGTTAAAGGATAGCAGATGCTATCTTTTATTTTACAATTAGAACTAAATAATAACTTATATGTAATATTTTCTAAAAAAAGAAGGAATAAAAATTCTTTTGTCGAATTAATAATTTGTTAGTAATTGGTAATTAGTAATTTATTTGTGAGGGGGATTTATAATATGGAAGAATCTAGGATTAGTGTGCTTATTGCAGATGATAATAAAGAATTCTGTAATATATTAAATGATTATTTATTAAGCCAAAGGGATATTATGGTTACAGGTATCGCAAAAGATGGTATTGAGGCTCTTAAGTTAATAAAAGAGAGAAAACCTGATTTGGTTGTATTAGATATAATAATGCCACATTTAGATGGTCTTGGTGTACTAGAAAGATTGGGTAGTATGGATCTTGATCCAATACCTAAAATAATAGTATTATCTGCCGTTGGTCAAGATAAAATTACACAAAGGGCTATAACTCTGGGTGCAGATTATTATGTTGTAAAACCTTTTGATATGGATGTTTTCACAAAGAGAATTAGACAAATGTTTAATAATACAATATCTAGTGATAACACTAGAAAGTCAATTCCTTACGTTGATGAAAATGAACCTAGAAAAAGTACTCGTAGTGGTCCAATGGATTTAGAGGCTGAGATAACAAGTATTATTCATGAAATTGGAGTTCCAGCTCATATTAAGGGTTATATGTACTTAAGAGAAGCAATTACTATGGTAGTAAACGATATTGAATTATTATCTGCAGTTACAAAGGAATTATATCCATCTATCGCTAAGAAATTTAATACTACTGCAAGTCGAGTAGAAAGAGCAATAAGGCATGCTATAGAAGTAGCATGGGGACGTGGTCAAGTAGAAACTATAAATAAAATATTTGGTTACACTATACACAATGCTAAAGGTAAACCTACTAATAGCGAATTTATAGCTATGGTTGCCGATAAGTTAAGACTACAAAATAGAGTTAGTTAATCCAAATAATATAACCTATGCACCTTGTGTGCATAGGTTATATTATTTATAAAGGGTATTAATAATTATTAAACCTTTATGTTTAATAATGTTAAAACAACTATGCATATAAACCTCTTTGTTATCATAAATATGAATTAAGTTAACAATATAAGAAACATGATTAACAAAGGGGGAAAAAATTATGTCATCTAATACTTTAATAACCAATGTAAATAAACATATACAACAAAATTTCTGGTTATATATTATAAGTATTCTTTGTGTGTTTACAGGTATAATTTTAGGGATTTATAGCGTTAAATACATGGGAGACTACGAACGAAATGATTTGTTAAATTACTTAGTCAATTTTACTGATCCTTCAAACACAGGGGGTATTAGTTATAAATTAATATTTACACAATCGGTTAAAAATAATCTACCTGTGATTATTTTTCTTTGGTTTTTAGGCTTAACTATTGTAGGATTACCAATAATATTAATTATTGATGTATTAAAAGGATTTACGGTTGGATTTACTTTCAGCTTTATGATTAGCGGGCTTTCTAAAAATGCTATCGGAGTTGCACTACTTGGCGTATTGCCTCAAAATTTGATATACATTCCCTGTATTATCTTTGCATCAGTAGTATCAATGGAATTTTCTATAATGCTTGTTAAAAACAAGTTTAGTAAACAATGGACAAGTAGTGTATCTAGTAAAATTTTATATTATAGTGTTATATTTATATTTATAACAATATTATTATTTATAGGGATAATTGTAGAATCTTACATATCTCCATATTTTGTTAAAAAGCTTATTAATAGTATAGGAAGTTTAGCTCAATGAAACATAATGAGTTATCGCATTTTGTAATTTTAACAATAAAGTGTTTTGTGATTTTACTCGTAATAGGAATTTTACTTCCCAAAGCTGTAGATTTCTTGCTTTATAATTTAATAAATAATACAGAAATTTACAAAAACAGCATTGCTGTTTACAAGTTGGTAGATGTAAACTATAAATTAGTTTATAATTATATTCTTAAATTTTATATATTTTTCAGAGTTTGAGGGGCATTGTAAAGAAAAGTACGTTTTCACTAATTGTGAAAGCGGACTTTTTTTATTATATATTTTTATTTTTATAAATAAATAGTGATAATATTATGGTAACTGGGTAAAAATAATGTTATGAATTTAAAGCAAGTAAATAAGGTTATATAAGTTGAGTTTACTTTGAATTGATACGATAAAGTAATATGAGGAGGATCCATATGAAAAGAAACATTAAAATTGCATTATGTTTAATTTTATCATTATTTTATACTACCCAGATTTTTACAATTTCAGCATTGGCAGAAGATGAAAATAATGATAACAAAGGAATTGTAGTGGAGGCAAAATCAGCACTATTAATGGAACCATCAAGTGGTAAAATAATCTACGAAAAAAATTCTCATGAAAAGTTTGCTCCTGCGTCAGTAACTAAAATAATGGTTATGTTATTAGCAATGGAGGCTGTAGATGGAGGCAAGATTAAATTACAAGACAAAATAACTATAAGTGAGAATGCTAAAAAAATGGGTGGAAGTAGTATGATACTTGATACAGGCGAGATTAGAACTGTAGAGGAAATATTAAAAGGAATTGCTATTGCATCGGGAAATGATGCAGCTGTGGCAATGGCAGAGTATTTAGGTGGAAATGAAGGTGCTTTCGTATCTATGATGAATGAAAGAGCAAAAGGCCTTGGTATGAAAGATACGGCTTTTAGAAATTGTACTGGATTAAGTGCAGAAGGACATCTTACAACTGCATATGACATCTCGATTATGTCTAGAGAGCTTTTAAAACATTCTAAAATATTAAAATATTCAGGAACATATATGGAAACTATTTCAGAGGGAAGAAAAACCCCAATTGGCCTTGTAAATCATAATAAGCTTGTTAGGTTTTTTGATGGATGTGACGGACTTAAAACAGGATTTACAAATGAAGCAAAATACTGTATATCTGCAACTGCTGTGAGATCTAACGTAAGAATGCTTGCGATAATTATGGGTGCACCAACTTATAAAATAATAAATAATGATGCTAGCATGTTAATGAACTATGGATTTACTAAATTCGAAACTAAAAAAGTAATAGCAAAAGGTGATGAGTTAGGAAACATACCACTAAACAAAAGAGGTGACAAGTTCCTAATAGCCAAAGCACAAGAAGATTTTAACTTAACTTTAGAAAGAGGAAGTAAAAATAAAATTTCTAAGAAGTTTGTTGTAGATAAGGAATTAAAAGAGTATAAAAAAGATAAAGCGATTGGATTTTGTGAAATATATGTTGATAGTAAATTATCTGGTAAGGTTATTATCTACAGCGACAGGGATATTAAAAAATCTGGAGTGATGGATAATATTAAAAATAATTTATTAGACTTATTTGATAAGGCAATTTAGATTGTTATTCACATGTTAATATAAAAGATTAAGTTCTACGCAATAATTAATTGCTTAGAATCTAATCTTTTTAACTTTTTGTATTTTTAAATTAACTCACTAGTTATTTTACAAAAGATGCTTTATAATTAGAATAACTTACAATAGAGAAATTAAACGTATTTATAATTAAATTTTTATTAGGAGAGAGTGTACATGCCATTAAGTATAAAAATAACTAATTTTGAAGGGCCCTTTGACTTGCTATTACATCTTATAAAAAAAAATGAGATGAATATCTATGATATTAATATATTTGAAATTACAAATCAGTATTTGGATTACCTTAAATGCATTGTGGAAATGGATTTAGAAGTAACTTCAGAATTTATTGTTATTGCTGCAACTTTAATTGAGATTAAATCAAAATATTTGTTGCCTAAGAGTAAAGACGAGCATAGTCAAGAGGAAGAGAATGATATAGAAATGGAATTATTAAATAAATTAATTGAGTATAGAAAATACAAACACATAGCTGAAAATTTAAAGATTATGGAACAGGATGCAGGCATAATGTTTAGTAAGAAACCTGAAATAATCGTAGAGGACACTTTCAATATTGTGGAAACAGATTTTTTAAAGGATGTTACAATGGTAAGTTTGTATAATTTATATAATAATTTAATGCAAAACTATAGAAATAAAATGAATACTGATAATATTATAAATAAAAGAATTAAAATGGAGGAATATAAAATAGAAGATAAGATAGAAGAACTTAAAGAAAAACTTATTTTTTTGGGGAGAGTTCATTTTACAGATTTAATTAGTGGATATCCATCAAAATTAGAAGCAATTGTTACCTTTTTAGCCTTACTAGAACTGATTAAGACTCAGAGTGTAATAGTAATTCAAGAAAGTAACTTCAAAGACATACGTTTAGAAAGGGTAAATTAATATGGATGGAATAAACCTTAAACCGATAGATATTAAAGAAAGTTCTACTAAAAAAATATATTTTTCTATTATTGAATCTCTGCTATTTGTTACAGGAGAAGCACTAAAATTAACTGAAATGGCAAATATATTAGAATGTAGCGTTGATTTTACAAGGCAATTAATGGATGAATTAAGATCGAAATATGAAGAAAGTCACAGGGGAATTAAAATTATTGTAACTAATGATGAATATCAATTTGTTACAAAGCCTTGCAATAGCGAATATGTGCAAAAACTATTAAAAACAAATATTAGACAATCACTATCTCAAGCTTCTCTTGAAACCTTAGCAATAGTTGCATATAAACAACCAATAACGAGAGTGGAAATAGAAGAGATAAGAGGTGTTAAAAGTGATAGGGGTATATACACCTTATCAGAAAAAAAATTAGTAAAAGAAAGTGGACGTAAAAATGTTCCTGGAAGGCCAATTATTTATGTGACCACAGATGAATTTCTTAAGCATTTTAATTTTGATAGTTTACTAGATATGCCCTCCTTAGAAAATTTTGTGGATAGTATTACGGAGCAAGACGTTGCAATTGAACAGATAGATTAGCTTATTTATAAATTTACACATAAAGTTAAAATCCCCACTAAAATAAAGGTTTTCATCTATAACTTTATTTTAGTGGGGTTTTATATTATCAATTTATAAAATCTCTAAATTATTCATCGTAATTTTCTTTATTATCTTCATTGCATTCTGATTTTGTTTCACCTTTATCCTTAAATACTCCCTTAATAATATCGATAATTTGTGGCACAGTATCAACGATTTTATCATATGTATTTTGTTGATCTACAGATAAAAGTCTTATTGAATCTTTTTTAACTACCAAAAATGCAACAGGTCTTACAGTGACTCCTGCTCCAGAACCACCTCCAAAAGGGTATTTATCGCTTGAATCAGAAGGTTTAAGACTGTTAAATTCACTACCTCCAGATGCAAAACCAACACATACTCTTGAAATTGGAATAATTGTGGTTCCATCTAGTGACTCTATCGGATCGCCTACAATGGTGTTTACATCTATCATATCCTTTATACTTTCCATGGTGCTTCTCATTAAATTTTCAATTGGATGATTATCCATGTACATTTCCTCCTTTATATTTTTCTAAACTCATTTTTTTATGTCTTATGTTTATGCTTGTTAAGCAAATTAACATTATAGTTAACATATATATAATTTTTGCTAAATTGGTATAAATTATACTAGAAATTTCAATACTTAATTTTTTTTCTTTAAAGTGTGGAATGACTTTGTGATCTATGTTTTTTATTTTAACGAAATTTAATAATAACAAGTATAAAAAACTATATGTGGAATGAATCAATCCATATAATATAGCTACAAGTGCGGCATCATCGAATCCATACTCTAACCTAGTGTTTAAATTTAAAGTGGGTTTGAATTTAAATCCTATAATTTTGTTTATGATAAGTCTTATGTCACTTAAAGTATAAGATCTATATGAAGCATTTTTTTGAATTTTGACTGGTTTACTTTTACTTTTCTTGTGTTCTTTTCTTTGTAATTTTTTTTTGTATACATAGATTTCTAGAATTTTATTTGAATATTTGAGAGTTATTTTAAGCGGGATTGGAAATAATATAATTGTTAGCGTTATAAAAAACACTATTATACCTATAAACATCACAACCTCCCTTATTACCTAATAACTGGTATTATAACCAAAAATCTATAAAAATATCAATAAATAATATAATAATCAAAATAAAATCGAAAGAGGTAAGATTATGAAAAGCAAATTTAAAATATCAATATCAATTACTCTGTGTTTATTTTTTTTGTTCACAACCTTAGCTCAAAATGTGTATGCGGATGATATATACATTGATGCTATTAGTTCAATAGCTTTAGATGCTGATTCAAAAGTTGTTTTATATGAAAAAAATGCGTATACACCCATTGAAATTGCAAGTACTACTAAGATAGTAACGGCTCTCGTGGCAATAAAATGTGGTGATCTAAACAAGAAAATAACTATTTCTGAAAAGGCTGCAAACATACGTGGGTCAGAAATTGGATTTTTAAGTTGCGAAGAAATAACCTTAAAAGAATTGTTATATGGTTTTATGTTAAGGTCTGGAAATGATGGAGCAATTGCAATAGCAGAAGGAATAAGTGGAAGCGTTGAGGAATTTTTAAAACTTATGAATGAGTACGCTTTAGAGATTGGACTTTTAAATAGTAATTTTGAATCTCCGCATGGGCTTGATAGTACTAATCATTATTCTACTGCATATGATTTGGCTTTGATTACTGCCAAGGCAAAAGAAATAAAGCTATTTAACGATATTGTAAGCTCCAAAGACATTGATGCTAAAGAGTACAATTTCACTAGAAGTTATCATAATATAAATAAGATTCTATGGCTTCTACCAAATTCTACTGGAGTGAAAACTGGATTCACCGGAAAGGCAGGAAAATGTCTAGTAACTTCTGTTAACATTAACAATAGAGATGTTATTATAATAACTTTAAATTCTACACCTAGATGGAAGGAAACAAAAAAAATAAGTGAATATGTTGCAAAAAATTTTGTATACAAAAAAATAATTAGTAAGAATAATACGTTAAAAAAATTCAGTATAAAAGATGGAGCAAATGATGTAGAAATAATTAGTAAAAGAGATATTATTATCCCAGTAAGAAAAGATGCAAAACTTGAAGTTCAAATTAAAAAGCCCTTATATGAGGTTTCTGCCCCTCTAGCTGAAGGACAAATGATAGGAAGAGTTGATGTATACGAAAATGATAAACTTCTGTTTACAGAAGAATTAGTATCTAAAAACTCTGTAAATAAAAAGGGCTTATTTAAAGGCAGATTTAATAAAATCAAGAGATTCTTCTTTCAAAGTAATTAGTGAATATAGCTTTACGCTCTTTTACTCGTAGTTTATTAGTATTTCGATTAATGTTTAATTTGTAACAATTTTATAATTTTTAGCTATTTTAATAGTATAGTGTATTGGAGGTAATACTTATGAGTTATGAACCCTATGATTGTATTGATGTAGGAAGTGAATTTTGTGCTAGCTACACTAAACTGCGACATGCAGTTTAGTGTTTTAATTTAAAGATAATAAATTTATTAAAACTTCGCCTTTAGTTCCGTCCCAAAATATGGAACTTACAATAGTGTTAATTAGAAGTCGTTTATTATTGAAATCTAAGAGATTAAAAACATCTGAAAAATCATTTAATGAAGTTATGAACTTATTTGAACTGTCAATATTACTATTAGGGTCACTTGAACTTGATTTTAGATTTTCATATTTATGGGTTAATGCTTCTACTTCATTTCCTAATTTATATATTTGTGGTCTTATAAATTTAGATATATCATTCTTCAAAGATAAGTGATTTACTAGAATATCTATTTGGTCTTGTTTTATCTTTATCTGTGAAGGTAAACTGGATAATTCAAATTGAAGATCATCATTTTTAGTCAGTTCAAATTTTATAGTGTTTAATTCTTTAAGTAAAAGAGTCTTGTCAATAGTCATATTCTTCAAATTATCTATAACTATAATTTCAAGCTCATCTACACGGATGTTAGGGTTTTTACATCTAAGGCCCTTGGAATTATCTTTAGTACTGCAGACATAATACTGAGTTTTTTTATTGGTTTGTGCATTAATATGACCATGTTTAACAATCATACTTTTACCACATTTAGAACATTTTAACATTCCGGTAAGCAATGCAGCAGCAGAGGTACCAAGTCTTGGAGCTTTGGTTTTGTTTTGGTCTAGTATCTGTTGAATTCTAAGCCAAGTTGAGCTATCGATAATTCCTTCATGAGTGGAAACGGCTGCGACCCATTCTGTTATAACTCGCTTAACTCGAGCGCCTTTACTTTTATTATAAGTTAGAATACCGGATTTATCATTAGCACAGCCAATTACATTCATGCCAATGAAATCAAGGTACTTCATAACATCCTTATTTGCTCTAACATAAAGGGGGTTCCTCAATATGAGTTGAATTCTTTTCTTATTAAAGTCTGCACCATTTTTAGTTTTGATGTTATTTTTAAAGAGGTAGATAAAAACCTGGCTGATAGATTTATATTTTAAATATCTGTTGTAAATAACTTTTACCACAGCTAATTCTTCTTTTATAGGGGATAAACCACACATAGTTTTTTCTTTGTGACCAGAATCTAAATAGGTTATTTTTTTACTTTCATAGCCTAGAGGAGTTTGACCGCCGAGCCATCTTCCGGTTTTTGATAGTTCTAACATATTATCGCGAACTCGTTCACCGATAGTTTCACGTTCTAACTGTGCAAAAACTGAGGAAATATACATCATGGCACGTCCCATAGGTGTCGAGGTATCAAACTTCTCGTTAACACTTATAAAGCTTATATGTAAACTATCTAGCTTCTTTATAAGAGTAGAAAAGTCAGATATATTTCTACTGATTCTATCAAGTCTATAACAAATAAGTACATCAAATTTATTATCCATTGCATCACTAAGCATTTTTTGAAATTGAGGTCTGTTTATGTTTTTTCCTGAAAAACCTTCATCCTCGTATATTATAAACTCGTTAATGCCCAAATGATTACCCTCATGGGTGCATAGTTCAATTTGGTTAATTATTGATTCGCCACTTCCTGTAATCTTGGACTTTCTGGAGTATATAGCAGCAGTTTTCAATTTATTTGCTCCTTAACAATTGATTTTATAGCGTCATTTAACTTTACATAGTATAAAAAATTAAAAAGATGTAAATTATAATAGCTTTACATGATAAACATATGTATTTTAAAAAAATAATATTACGAAAAAATGATTTAACTAAATAACACTGTGTATATATTTATTGTAACAATGCAAACTAAACGGCATAGTATAATATAATAGTTTACTTGGGGGAAAAATAATGAAAGTTAAATCTATAATTATGGTAGAACTTACGCAGGAACAAAGGAAACTTTTGACGAAGCAGTATACAAGGAATATTGCAAGGATAATAGCTTCACAGCTTTCACTTCAAGAAATAAACGAATTAATAGAAAAACTAGTGATAAGTGAAATTTATTAATAAAAAAGAAACAATTTGAATATACGAAGCAAATTATATAAAAAAATGATATACTAATATAATATTAGAGTATTGAATATAACATAAAATATGGAGATGATTTATATGAAATTATGTGAAATATGTAAAAAAAACATAGCAATGATATTAACCTCAAAAATTGAAAACGGGAAGACTGAAACTGTTTCACTGTGCATGGATTGTGCTAAGAAGAGGGGGATTCCTGTAATGGACCAATTAATGCAACAGGCGGGAATATCATCTGATGACATTGAGAACTTAAATGAGCAAATGGGTAATATGTTTAAAGGGATGAATTTGGAAGATATCAATTTGGAAAATATGAACTTAGAAGATATGAACCTTGATGATTTGGATACTTCTGATATGGATATTTCAGATGGTGATGGAAAAAAGTTAATTGGAAATGTTTTCAATGGTTTATTTGGAACTAAAGATGAAAATAAAGATTTTATAGAAGATGAAGCTGAGGCTACCCCGAAAAGCAAACAATCCTCTGAAGATAAATCAAAGAAAAATTGGTTTAAAAAAAAGAGGAAGCATTTAGATACATATGGCATAAACCTAACCAATAAAGCAAATCAAAAGGGTATAGATAGAGTAATTGGCAGGCATAGTGAAATAGATAGAGTAGTACAGATATTAAATAGAAGAACAAAAAATAATCCTATATTAATTGGAGAAGCGGGAGTAGGTAAAACAGCCATTGCAGAGGGCTTAGCCGTGAGGATTTCGGAAAAACAAGTTCCACAAAAATTATTTAATTCAGAAGTTTATCTGCTTGACCTAACTGCTGTTGTCGCAGGCACACAATTTAGAGGACAATTTGAAGGACGTATGAAGTCAATTATAGAAGAAGCTAAGGAAAGCGGAAATATTATATTAGTTATTGACGAGGTACACAACATAATGGGTGCTGGTGAAGTTCAGGGTGGTACAATGAATGCAGCAAATATTTTGAAACCGGCGCTAGCTAAGGGAGAAATACAAGTTATAGGTGTGACCACTTTAGAAGAATACAGAAAGTATATAGAAAAAGATGCGGCCCTTGAGCGAAGGTTTCAGCCAGTGCTGGTTGAAGAACCTAGTATAAGTGAGACAATAGAAATTTTAAAAGGAATAAGAGTATACTATGAAGAATATCATAAAGTTAAAATATCTGATGAGGTAATTCAGGAAGTTGTAAATTTGTCTGAGAGATATATTACAGATAGATTTCTTCCTGATAAAGCTATAGATGTTATTGATGAAGCAGGTTCTAGAGCTAATTTGAAAAACAAAGGTCTTGTGGAACTTGTGGGACTCAAAGAAGAATTAGAAAACATCCAAAATGAAAAGAAAGAGGCTGAGGACACTGCAAACTTTGAAAAAGCTGCAGAATATAAGGTGAAATTGTTCAAAATAAACGATGATATTAACAAAATCGAAAAAACGTGTAGTGAAGTTGAAATTACGTTAGAGGATGTTGCTTTTGTCATCGAATCATGGACTAAAATCCCTATTCAGAAGATCACAGAAAAAGAGGCTAGCAAGTTATTAAATTTGGAGAGCAGGCTACACAAACGAGTTATAGGCCAAAATGAGGCTATTATTAGTTTATCAAGAGCAATTAGGCGTAACCGTTCAGGATTTAGAAAAAAGAAAAAACCATCCTCTTTTATTTTTGTAGGACCAACAGGGGTTGGAAAAACAGAGCTAGTTAAAGCTCTATCCTGTGAACTTTTTGGAAGTGAAGAAGCATTAATTCGTATAGATATGTCTGAATACATGGAAAAACATACAGTATCAAAGCTAATTGGTGCGCCACCAGGGTATATTGGTTATGATCAAGGTGGTCAGTTAACAGAGAAGGTAAAAAGAAAGCCTTATTCAGTAATCCTTTTGGATGAAATAGAGAAGGCTCATCCAGATGTATTTAATATGCTTCTACAAATATTAGAAGACGGAAGACTAACAGATAGCCAAGGCAGAACAGTCTTCTTTGAAAATACTGTAATAATAATGACATCAAATGCAGGAACTCAGTTTAAAACCAGCGGAATTGGTTTTGTTCAAGGTAATTACGATGTGTTATCAGCACATGTAAAGGATGCTCTAAAAGAAACCTTTAGGCCGGAATTTTTAAATAGAGTAGATGAAACTATCGTATTTACTCTTCTTAAGAAGGAAGAACTTCGCAAGATAGTTGATTTAATGATTAAGGAAGTAATCGATGAGGCACAAGAAAAAAATGTAACTTTGGATATTTCAGAAGAGGTAAAAGATTTTATTTTAGAAACTGGGTACGATGAAAAATTCGGTGCAAGGCCACTAAGAAGAACTATACAAAAATATATTGAAGATGAGATTGCGGAACAGTATCTTAAAAATGAATTTCGAGCAGGGTCAAAGATATCTATGAAATTAGTCCAGGGTAAAATTGTTATAATATAGTTAAAAAGCTGCTGAAAATTTTCAGTAGCTTTTGTTATTCATTCCTATCTACCACATTTTGTTTAGGAAGGATAAATGTTTTTTCCAAATCATATATCTTATATTGGTTTTCTGCATAATTGATGCAATTTAATATTACATCACATAAAATGATTGCAAAAAATATATCCATTATAACGTGTTGTTTCACAAATTCAGTGGATATGATAATAAGAAATCCCATCACATTAACTGGTAATTTAATCACTTTAATAGCATCTGTTGCATTAATTCCTTTCATAGCAAGGTATGCAGTAATTACATGGATGCTTGGAAAACAATTATACGGTTCATCAGAATTATATGTAAATAAAATCAGTTTAGAGAATATATCTTCTCCTGTAACAAGAGGCCTTGAAACAGTTGTTTGAAAAAAATAATAAATTATAAAGGTAACAACATAACATAAGCACAGGGTAATCATAATTTTATAATAAATAATCCTGTTTTTGTAACATAAGTAAACAAAACAAATGGCTAAGAAAAACCATAAATCCAAATCAAATAATTAAGTGCTCAAAAGATTATTAACTTACTTAAACAACATCGCACTTTGGTGTATCAACCATGTCCTTGCCATCTGGCAGAAACAGGAGATTGTATATTATGTTCCCAGTTGGCAGGTAAAAGTTTCTGTGATTGTGGTAACTGGAATGGAGTATGTATATATCAAGAATATGCTTCAAATAACTACAGAGCTAAAGAAGGCAGAAAATATTATAACTGCAAAATATTAAAAAAGGATAAATTAGATGGTAATATTGTTATATTCACTATAAAAGGGACGGAAAAACTAGTAAGTGAACTTATTCATCCAGGAAGTTTTATTTTTGTACGAAGATCAGACACTAAGGCAAGTTTTGATACGCCAATATCTATAATGGATACTGACACTAGAAATAATGCTATAACTATTGCTATAGAACTCAAAGGAGTTAAAACCAAAGCACTAGATTTGCTAAACATAGGCGATGACATGATTGTGAAAGGACCATTTTGGAATGGTATTTTGGGACTTCAAAAAATATATGCATTAAAGAATAGCAAATGCTTAATTGTTGCAAGGGGTATAGGTCAAGCACCTATGATACAACCACTTAAACATCTACATTCAAATAATAATGGGGTTATTGTTGTACTTGATAATGCGCCTTATAAAAATAGTTTTGTGAGTGCGTATCTAGATAAATATGCTTCACAAACTATACAGGTAAAAACCTTAGGCCTTGGTAGAATTACAGATGAATTTGATAATATATTGAGGGGAATAATTAGGGATAATGATATTAGTTTAGTGCACTCAGATGCAGCAGACATTTTGAACTATGAACTTATGAAGACTGTAGAAAATATAGATAAAAACATTGAATTTTCTTGTTGTAATAATTCTAAAATGTCCTGTGGAGAAGGGGTGTGTGGCTGTTGTACTAGAATAAATGATGATTGTAAGCTCAGAAGGCTATGCAAAATGCAAACAGAACCTAAATATGTATTAGAAGGGAGGAGGGTATTTTGAAGGTTATCATAATTGGCGGTGGATGGTCAGGTTGCAGCGCAGCAATAACAGCAAAAAAAGCAGGAGCTACAGTTGTATTATATGAAAAAACGGATATGCTTTTAGGGCTAGGAAATGTAGGTGGTATTATGAGAAATAATGGAAGATATACTGCATCTGAAGAAATGATAGCACTAGGAGCAGGCGATTTAATACATCTGACTGATAAAAACAGTAGACATAAAAATATTGATTTTCCCGGGCACAAACATGCTTGGCTTTATGATGTAAATAAAATTGAACCGGCGGTGGAGGCATATTTAAAGTCAATGGATATAGAAATAAACCTTACTACTAGAGTAGTAGATGTTGAAAAAAATGGAAATAGCATAAAAGGAATATATTTATCGGATGGTAAATATGCAGAGGCGGATGTATTTATAGAAACCACAGGCTCTACAGGACCAATGGGTAACTGCTTAAAATATGGTAATGGATGTGTAATGTGTGTTTTAAGGTGTCCAGCTTTTGGACCAAGAGTAAGCATAAGTTATAGAGCAGGAGTTGAAGACTTAAAAGGAGAAAGGCAAGAAGATGTATATGGAGCGTTTAGCGGTTCGTGCAAACTAGCGAAGGAAACTTTAGCTGATGATATTGTAAAAGAGCTGGAAGAAACAGGGGTGGTCGTTTTAAAAGTTCCAGAGGAAGACATAAACTTAGAAAAACTTAAACAAAAGGTATGTCAACAGTATGCTCTTAAAGAGTTTGCAGAAAATATAGTTCTTTTGGATACAGGGCACGTTAAGCTTATGACATCATATTACCCATTAGATAAACTAAGAAAAATAAAAGGTCTTGAAAACGCAAAATATATAGACCCATATGCAGGTGGAAAGGGGAATTCTATAAGATACTTATCTGTAGCCCCAAGAGCAAACAACATGAAGGTTTTAGGACTCGACAATTTGTTCTGTGCAGGCGAAAAGAGTGGACTATTTGTAGGGCACACAGAAGCTATCATAACGGGGGCATTAGCAGGGCAAAATGCTATAAGGAATTACCTAGGAATGCCACTACTTATATTACCACGGGCACTGGCTGTTGGAGATATAATAGCTTATGCAAATGAAAGAATAAATACCAAGGAAGGGAGGGCGAACAGATATACATTCGCTGGTGCAGAGTATTTTGAAAGAATGAAGGACCTCGGACTTTACACTTTGGATATCGATAAGATTGTGGGAAAAGTAGAGAAATTAAACCTAACCAATATATTTGATGAAAAACTCACATAAAATAAAATTTATATCGAATTATAGAAGTATAATTTACTAAGTAATACAAACAATACTTTTATGTGGAAAAGATATATTATATATGGATTTTTAGGTGCGTGCCCTTGGAACTATACAAATGAATCATTGTCAATATTCGGAATAATTACACTTAGTTATGCTCCAGTGTGGATTGTGGTCGGGCTTATGTTTGAAAAAATACATGATACCATAGTACGTATTGAAAGTAGTGTTTATGGTAAATCCAAATGAGCTAGACTAAATATCGACGCTGATAAAAAAACTACATGCAGTAGGGTTAAATGTATCAAATACATTAAACCTACTACATGTAGTTTTTA
>JANZQE010000578.1:0-5228 GCA_038040705.1 Clostridium sp.
GAGAGAAGATTTGTTAATAGGCAAAGAGGTTCTGGTACAAGGTTATTTTTAGATTATAATTTAAAAAAAGCGGAGCTCAATCCTAAGAATATGTGTGGTTATGAAAGAGAAGAATTTACGCATATTGCTGTAGCTGCTGTAATAGCTGCCGGAGATGCAGATTGTGGGCTAGGAGTTTATTCCGCAGCGAAGCTCATGGGACTAGATTTTATAGCACTTGGAAATGAGGAATATGATTTCGCTGTGCCTTTGGAGTTTCTTGATATGGACATGGTAAGTGAATTTATTAAAGTAATTAAATCCAATGAATTTAAGTCGGAACTTGATAAACTTGGCGGTTATAATTATAGTGATATAGGGGAAATAATTGAATTATAGGAGAGGGTCTGATGAGAGATAACTATGGAAGGAACATCAATTATCTAAGAATATCAGTAACGGACAGATGTAATTTAAGGTGCATATATTGTATGCCAGAAAAGGGAGTTAAAAGTTTAAAGCATGATGATATTTTACGTTTTGAAGATACCTTAAAAATTGTAAAGATAGCTGCTTCGCTTGGTATTAATAAAATCAGATATACTGGTGGCGAACCCTTAGTAATGAAAGATATAGACAAACTAATATATGAGACTTCTAAAATACAAGGAATAAATGATATCTCAATAACTACAAATGGTATTTTACTTTCTGATATGGCAGAGGATCTAAAGAAGGCTGGACTTAATAGGGTTAACATAAGTCTTGATACCTTGAATAGTGATAAATTCAGAGACATTACAAGAATAGGTAGTTTAGATAAGGTAATGGAAGGTATATATAAGTCTTTGGCCCTTGGGTTAACCCCGGTAAAAATAAATACAGTACTACTTAGAGGCATTAATGATTCAGAGTTCGTAGATTTCTTAAACTTAATTCGTGAAATACCTGTAGAAATAAGATTTATAGAACTTATGCCTATAGGTGAAGGTGCAAAGATGTTTGATAAAAATAAATTGAGTTTTATGGAAATATTAGAATTACACCCTGAACTAACTCAAATACAAACACAAAAGAGTAGCACTGCAGAGTTGTACAAGCTAGAAGGGGCAAAAGGGAAGATTGGATTTATCAGCCCTGTAAGCTGTAAATTTTGTTCAGACTGCAATAAAATAAGGCTTACGTCTACTGGAACCATTAAACCATGTCTTCATTCAAAGGAAGAAATAGATCTAAGGAAATACTTGAATGATGAAGCTGGGCTAACTGCCGCATTAAAATTAGCTATTTATAATAAACCGCTTGAACATCATTTACAGGAGGAAAGTGTTAGTAGAAGTATTAAGGGAATGTCTCAAATAGGCGGTTAATAATCATAAAAGGAGATTGGAAATGGAGTTTACTCATATAAATGAAGAGGGAAGAGCTAAAATGGTGGACGTATCTGAAAAGTGTGACACTGTCCGCGTAGCTATAGCAGTTGGATCAATATCAATGAAAAAGGAAACTCTGGAAAGAATAAAAGAAGGAACTATTTCAAAAGGAGATGTATTAGCTGTAGCCCAAGTAGGCGGGATTATGGGAGCAAAAAGCACTTCTCAAATAATACCAATGTGCCATGCTATAATGATATCTGGTTGCGATATTAGTTTTAAAATTGACATAGAAAACAGTAAAATTGAAATAACAGCTACCACAAAGACGGTAGGTAAAACAGGTATTGAAATGGAAGCATTAACTGCGGTATCGGTTGCTGCTCTAACTATTTATGATATGTGTAAGGCAATAGATAGGGAAATGGTTATAAATAATATTATGCTCTTAAAAAAATCTGGTGGAAAATCAGGAATATTTGAAAGGAAGGGATTGTAATGGCAAAGGTTAACGCAGTAAATATAAGTGAGAAAAAAGGTGTAATAAAACATCCTATAGAAAAAGGCTTTTTTAAATTTAATCACGGCCTGGAGGGTGATGCACATGCAGGGAAATGGCATAGACAGGTGAGTTTTCTCGGGGAAGAGAGTATTGATAAAATGAGAGCTACTGGAGTGGAAGGCTTATGCTCTGGAAAGTTTGCTGAGAATCTCACTACAGAGGGAATAATTTTGTATGAGCTTCCTGTGGGAACTGTGCTTAAAGTAGGAGAGGTAAGATTTGAGGTAACACAGATAGGAAAGGAATGTCATGGAGGTTGTGAAATTAGGAAGTTGGTTGGTGATTGCGTAATGCCAAGAGAAGGTATATTTGCTAGGGTGCTTACAGAGGGGTACATTAAAGCTGGAGATGAGATTTTAGTGGAGGAATAAGTTATGGATCAACACATCGAAGCGTCACACGATAGGTGTAAGACAATGGAATTATTGCCTGGGAATTTATTTAGCACAAAGGTTATGGAAGGCGAAGAATTACAGAAAAACTTAGAGAAAAATAGTGAACTTATACTAAATGCAGCTCCCTTCATTAATCATTTATATGATTTCGTAAGAGGTTCTGAGTTTTTTGCATTACTGTGCGACGGCGATGGATGTATCTTAAACGTAGTTGGAGATGAAAATATATTATTAGAATCTTCTAAACTTAAAATGATTACTGGTGCATACATGGACGAAGCTCATATTGGTACTAATGCAATGAGTCTTGTAATATCTGAAAGGCGACCTTCTCAGGTGTCTGGTAAGGAACATTTTATTAATGTATATCATAAATGGACATGTTCTGCTGCTCCAATTAAGGATGAACACGGTAATATAATTGGAATTATTAACTTAACTGGGTATATAGAAAATGTTAATCCTCATACCCTAGGTATGGTGGTTGCAGCAGCAAATGCTATTGAAAAAATGCTCCAAAACAATAAATATAATCTAATGATTGAGATTTGTAAAAAACGTTTAGAAACTACCTTTGATTCCATTTCTTCAGGAATTTTGACTTGTGATTTAAAAGGAAACATAACAACAATGAATAAGCAGGTTGCTAATATGTTTGGGTATGATGCAAGAGAAATGAAAAATATGAAAATAACTGATATAATTTCGAGCTTTAATGAAATAGTAGAGCGTTTTAAGTCAAAGGACACGTTTACAGATGAAGATATATATGTAAATACTCCAGTGAATAAATTGCAATTCACTCTTACCGCATACCCGATTTATGGGCCAACTATGGATATTGAAGAAATAACACTTGTATTCTATGAATTGAAAAAGAGTAGGAAGCTTGCGGGGAGAATCTTAAGCGGGCAAGCAATATATACTTTTGACAAGATAATAGGGGAAAATGAAAAATTCCAAAAGCTCATTTGCTACTCAAAAAAGATAGCCGATAGTAAGTCTACAATATTAATTACAGGTGAAAGTGGAACAGGCAAAGAAGTCTTTGCTCAATCAATTCACAATCACAGTAACCGTAGTGAAGAGGCATTTATAGCAGTAAACTGTGGTGCGATTCCAAGAACTTTAATAGAATCAGAACTTTTTGGTTATGAAGGTGGAGCCTTTACTGGAGCAAAAAAAGGCGGCAACATAGGGAAATTTGAAATCGCAGATGGAGGTACAATTTTTCTAGATGAAATAGGAGAAATGCCTTCTGATATGCAGAACAAATTATTAAGAGTAATAGAAGAAGGCGTAGTAAATAGAATAGGAAGTTCAAAACAAATAAATATCGATGTAAGAATTATGGCAGCTACAAATAAGGATCTGAAACATGAGGTAGAAAGGGGCAATTTTAGAAAAGATCTTTATTATAGACTAAACGTTCTTCCACTACAATTGCCACCACTTAGAGAACGTAGGGATGATATAGCGCAGCTTGTGAGTTATTATATGAGAAAGACATCGAAGAGACTTAATAAGCACAGCGTGGATATTTCCGGGGAATATATGGACTACCTTAAAAATTACGATTGGCCGGGAAACATAAGAGAGCTTGAAAATGTAATTGAACGTATAGTTAATACGGAAGTAATTCAGATGAATTTATTTAATGAAGTAGCTGAAAATCAAGAGAAATCTAACGATTCGTATATTGGTATTACATTAGAGCAAATGGAAAAACATCATATAACTGAAGTTATTAAAGAAGTTAAGGGTAATATGAGTTTAGCTGCAAAAATATTAGACATTGCAAGAAGTTCCCTATATAGAAAGATAGAAAAATACAATATTGACTGTCCGGAAATGAAACACTGTTCTAAAATGCAACAGTAAATGACTAGTAAAGTGTTTTAAATTAGGACAGTAAATAAATATTACTTTCAATTGTTTTTTAATGCCACCGGAACGCTTTAGAATGGCTATCTTTCGGTGGCATTATATTTTTTTGTCTTGGCATCAAACTTGCTCTGTATATATACATGTAGAACTAAATACAAGTAGGAGGGGTTTATATGTTTGGTTATAACGGTAAAATATTAAGAATTAATTTAAAGGATAGAACTGTTAAGGTTGAGGCACTTGACTTAGAAATGGCTAAAAAATTCATTGGCGGTAGAGGACTTGGAACGAAAATATTCATGGACGAAGTAGATCCTATGGTTGATCCATTAAGCCCTGAAAATAAACTTATAATTGTAACAGGACCGTTAACAGGTACTCCTGTTCCAACTGGCGGAAGATATATGGTAGTTACAAAATCGCCACAATCAGGTACAATTGCTTGTTCAAATTCAGGTGGTTATTGGGGAGCTGAATTTAAGGCTACAGGTTATGACATAATTATACTTGAAGGCAAAGCAGATTCACCAGTTTACTTAACCATAATAGATGATAAGGTAGAAATAAAGGATGCAAGCAGTCTTTGGGGAAAACTTGTTACAGAAACTACTGATATTATAAAGAAAGCAATGCCAGATAAATCAAAAGTTATGACTATTGGACCAGCAGGAGAAAGATTATCTAAAATGGGTTCAATAATGAATGAGTATGACAGAGCAGCAGGCCGTTCTGGTGTTGGAGCTGTTATGGGTTCTAAAAACCTTAAAGCTATTGCTGTTAAAGGAAGCTCAAAACCACAAATAGCAGATACAAAAAAGCAAAAAGAGGTTTCAAAAATTTGGATGAAGAACATAAAAGAGAATGGTGTTACAGGAGCAGGTCTTCCAACATACGGAACTGCAGTTCTTGTAAATATACTAAATGAAAATGGTGTACATCCAGCTAATAATTTCCAGCAGTCTTCTTTTGAAAAAGCTGATGACATTAGTGGTGAGACAATGACTAAAGATATCTTAGTTAGAAAAAATCCTT
>JANZQE010000579.1:0-4840 GCA_038040705.1 Clostridium sp.
TTATCCGCCATATCTTCCCATGTAGCTGATCTAAAAAATCTGTTTTTTAGATTCATATTGCTTAAAATAGTATTATCAAATAATTTTTTCATATTGCCTCCATTTTTCTTGAATCAACAACAATGTCCGATGCATCTCCATAATAGTAACAGCCTGAGCCTATAACCTTTGCGCAGTCAATTGAGCTTCAGTATAATTTCTATTTTATTATCTCTGCTTATGAATTAAACATATATATTATCTTATATAGTTGATAACTTCTCTATTTCGTTTTGATGACCCTAAAACACCATCATTTTCTTTATAACCGACTGCTACAGCATAAAACGGCTCATATCCATCCGGTAATTTTAATTTTTTAACATCGTCATTAAGTGTAAAGAAAAACTTAACGAGCCCTACCCATACAGTTCCTAAACCTATACTTTCGGCGGCTATCAGCATATTTTCAATTGCTGCTGAACAATCAACCAAAGACGAACCAACCTCTTTTTTGCCCGAAACAATAATGACAGTAGGAGCATTATATAATAGATTTACTGAATTTCTACCAATATTTACTATGCTCTCATTATCGCTTTGGAGCATCACTTCTTTTGACTTATCACTAATAAAGCTGATCATATCTCTATCTTGTATTACTGTAAAATGCCACGATTGTGAGTTGTTTGCACTGGGGGCTTGTATCCCTGCCTCTAATAATGTTTGTAATTCTTCTTCACTGATTTGTTCCTCTTTATACTTCCTTGTGCTTCTTCTATTTTTTATTGATTTAAGTACCTCATTTTCCATTCCTGTCTACTCCTTCATTAATATTTAATTTGAATCAAATCTTGTTTTGTCTCAAAGATTCATAGGATGTTAAATCACCCTTTTGCAAATATTCAGTTCAGGCTTTTGATCCATACATTCACTCATTTGTGGAACTATTTTTTTAAAATGCTCTGAAGACATATGTTTATTCGCGGCTTCAATTGTTTCCCACTCTTCTACCATGATTAAAATATTTGGATTTTTCTCATCCTGATACATTTCATACTTTATACATCCGTCCTCTTTTACTGTTGTTTCCACTAATACCTTTGCTAACTCTAAAACTTTCTCAATTTTATTTTCTTTAGCAAAGTTTTTCGCTATAACCTTTATCATAAAATCCCACTCCTCAATTTATAATTTATTTCCAATTTTCATAATGAACTCTTGTTGCATCAAATCTATCTACAAATTCATTTTTCTGGCCGTCCGGATATCCTACCGGAATTAATGCAAAAGCTTCAATACCTTCAGGCAACCCAAACATTTCCTTTATATAATCCATCCTTTCTTGGACAGGTGCAATTCCAAGCCAAACTGCCCCGAGTTCTAAATTCGCTGCTTCTAAAAGAAGATTTTCTGCAGCAGCTCCCATATCTTGTGGTATGCAAGGAGCGAACGCCACTCCTTCTTTTCTTGATAAAAGCACAATTGTAACTGCTGAATTTGCAACCATTTTTGAATACGGACTTGCATCAGATAGTTTTATCAACTTCTCCTTATCCTCAACGACTATAAATTCCCAAGGCTGTTGGTTTGCTGCTGATGGTGCCTGCATTGCCGCTCTTAAAAGTTTTTCAATCTTTTCCTTTTCAACTGGCTTATCCTCATATTTTCTTATGCTTCTTCTGTTAAAAATCGCTTCCATTTATATTATCTCCTTATAAAACAGATTTTATTTTTCTCTTGTTTAGTATAACCCAAATCTTAATTCGAAATCTTTATTACCCATTAAGTTATATTGTCTTTTCACATACTGTATGATATGATTATACTACAACAATCACAAATCACAAGTACGCACTTTTTTATCATATAGTATACAAAAGGATACTACTTGATTTCGAAAATATGGAGGTTATAAAATGTCAATTTTGAAGGATAAATACAGTTGTTCAATGGAACTAACTATGGATTTAATCGGTGGTAAATGGAAAATTAGAATTCTTTGGTATTTAAATATGGGTACTAAAAGATATTCTGAACTTAAAAAATCGATTCCTGATATTACCCCAAAAATGCTTACAACTCAACTCCGAGAAATGGAACGTGATAATTTGCTATCAAGGAAAGTATATCCAGTAGTGCCGCCAAAGGTTGAATATTCTATAACGGAATATGGAAAGAGCTTGCAAAATACGCTTGAAGAAATGTGCAAATGGGGCAATAAATATGCTATTGATCATGATATTAAATTATAGGTCCTAAATTAATTGAATTTCATCATTTCTATAATTCCAATTAACTATCGACCACCATACGCCCTCACGGGTTCAAATCCCCATTATAAATTAACGTAATAAAGAACTCGCTTACAGCGAGTTCTTATATTTTGGCGGAGAGAGGGAGATTCGAACTCCCGGAACGGAATAACCCGTTCGCCTGTTTTCGAGGCAGGTACCTTCGGCCACTCGGACATCTCTCCATGTATTCAATTGCTTTTTTATTATATCATATTTAAACTACTAAGCAAAGCCCACACATCACTTTTTATCCTGCTTCA
This sequence comes from Clostridium sp., assembly GCA_038040705.1. GTDB lineage: Bacteria > Bacillota > Clostridia > Clostridiales > Clostridiaceae > Clostridium_AD. Next base: position 2,537 of record JANZQE010000579.1, read on the forward strand.
CAAAAAAAAACTTGCAGAAAATTTTATTGTTCTGCAAGTTTGTATGTATCTATTATTATTAAAGCTTAAAGTCTGCTGGATTTACACCAAGGTTTGAGCACATTTCTTTAACCAAAGCAACTTCTTCTTTGTCAAAATTTCCATCTGCAGCGCCTATAGAGCAACATACTGCTATTAAAGTCTTTCCTGCATCAGTTTTGCTTTTCATTTTAGTAATTGCCTTCATAGCTTCAGCTTTTCCAACATTATAATCGAATGCAAACATATCCGCATAATGATTAAACCTTGTTAACACATCGTTTAATTTAAAAACCTTTAATGAATCATTAAGATTAATATACCCTACCATCTTTTGTTTTTCTTCTGAACTTATATCTCCATCAGCACTTGCAATCAGTGCACAACCCGCGGCTATTGCCTCCATAAAATCTTTGTTTGCAAATTGCTTTATTCCTGCTTCTGCTTTAGTCTTCTGTTCTTTTAACCAATCACCAATTCCCATAATAAACACTCCTTTGATTTTTAGTTTACAAATGACTTTTAAATAACCTTATTTTACTATTATTCAGAATATTTGTATGTATAATAATATATCATATATTAATGGAAATAGAAAGAGCAAGCTACTACTAACCCCGTTTTCATCATTTTTCCTGTAGTACTTCTCGGATATCTATAGGTTAATTGCATTGGATGGTTTAGTCTTTATTGTCATATAACTTTCTCCTTCCATTTATTAGTCTTAAAATATAGTATCATGATGGCTGACTCAATTATCACTGATAATGAAACTGCAATCCACACTCCATTTGTACCCATGTTAAATGTTTTTGCAAGTAGGTATGCAATAGGTAGCTTTAAAACTACATTCGAAATAATAGATGAAATCATTGGTGGAAACGTATCTCCCGCCCCTTGAAAAACGCCTCCATATATTATAGTGGGTACTACAAAAGCAAGACCAATGTACACTATTTTTAAATATTGCACTCCAGTATTTATTACTAATTGATCGTTAATAAATAATCTCATTATTGCTTCTGGAAAAATTAAATATGGAATTGAAAATAGAATCATATTAAATGATGCAAGCTTTAGTCCTTCTTTAATAATCTTATCACATCCATGTACATCCCCACGTCCAAGACTCTGCCCTACCATTATTGATATTGCAGTTGAGAGACCTACAAGAAATATAAAGGTATAGTTAAAGAGTTGACCACCTATAGCAAAAGCTGCTGTTCCTTCCCTACCTCCAACTACATATACAAGACTAAACATAAACATCCCAGTAATAGGCCTTGCAACCTGTTGAATGCATGCCCAGCCTCCGATTTTTAATATTCTTATGCTATTTTTAAATTCTAACCTCATGCTTGATATAAACTTACTTATACTGGAATTATATAGTTTTTTAACAATAATAACAGTAATAGCAGCACAGGAGAATATCATGGATATAACTGTTGCCATTGCCGCACCTTTTATCCCAAGATTAAGTGTTAACATAAAAAATGGATCAAGTATTGCATTTATGATATTTGCTATTCCGAAAACTATAAGTGGTGTTAATGTGTCTCCAAGTGATTGAATAATAGTTCTTAATACTGAATTCAAAAACACAAATAAAGTTCCCATGAAAATTATAGATAAGTATTGCTGAGCAAGAGCTGCTACATTAGCCTCTGGATGAAAAATGCCATTAATAATGTTTGCAGTATTTAGATAGCATATTATACTTAATGTTATTCCAAAAATTGCAGATAAAAGGAATGATTCTCCACTTAATTTTTTAACTGCCTCCATATTGCCCTCTCCATAGCTTCTTGAAACAAGTGCTATGGTTCCTGCTGAAACAAGAGTTGACATTACAAATATTACGTTTGATGCTGAATTAGATAACCCTGCCGCAGCGGCCTGGCTTGTACCAAGTTTAGTTATAAAATAAGTATCTACCGTTCCTAAAAAGCTTTGAAGTATCATGCCTACCATAACAGGCCACGAGAGCATAATAATTTGTTTAATATCGCTGTTTAATTTTTTATTTATTATGTTCAAAATATTTCTCCCCATGGACATCCCCCTTTAGGCAGTTATAGTATTAGTTTAAGTATATTTTCACTTATTTCTACTCCAAGTATATACTAAATTTTAATTTTTTATACTTTTATGGAATGGAATAAAATATACAATTATAATTCCAATAGAAAGAACTAAAGCTGCGACCATACCAGCTTCGGGTCCAAAGCCCCCACCTGTAACCCACTGCGCACCAGTAAGCTTTAAACTCATTAAACTCCCTGA
>JANZQE010000580.1:0-3170 GCA_038040705.1 Clostridium sp.
GTTATTTCTCACGGAAATGGTCCTCAAGTAGGAATGATTAATATTGCAATGAGTGAACTCCATAAAAATAATCCTAAATATTCAGCTTGTCCTATGTCTGTATGTGTTGCAATGAGCCAAGCTTATATTGGTTATGATTTACAAAATGCATTAAAAGAAGAACTCCTTAACCGTAAAATAAACAAAAATGTTTCAACAATAATAACGCAAGTTGAGGTAAATCCCAGTGATAAAGCCTTTGAGAATCCAACAAAACCTATTGGAAGTTTCATGACAAAAGAAGAGGCCGATATTTTTGTAAAAACAGGAAAAAAAGTTATTGAAGACGCAGGTCGTGGTTATAGAGAAGTTGTTGCTTCACCAAGACCAGTAGGTATTGTTGAAATTGAAACAATAAGATCTCTAGTTGATATAGGCCAAGTCGTTATTGCCTGTGGTGGTGGCGGTATACCTGTAATAAAAGAAGACAATCACCTAAAAGGTGTAAGCGCCGTTATTGATAAAGATTTTGCCAGTTGCACTCTTGCAAAAGAACTTGATGCAGATTGTCTTATCATTTTAACAGCTGTAGAAAAAGTAGCTATCAATTTTGGTAAACCAAATGAAAAATGGCTAGGCAATATTTCAACTTCTGAAATCAGCCAATATGCAAAAGAAGGACACTTTGCACCTGGGTCAATGCTACCTAAAGTACAAGCAGCTATCGATTTTGCATCATCAAAAGATGAAAGATATTCACTTATAACTCTACTTGAAAAAGCTAAGGATGGTATAGCTGGAATAACAGGCACTACAATAAAATAACTGTATTTAAAAATTTAGGGGGTTTTTATTATGAGTTCTAATCAAAAGTCACTACTATTTAATTATGATGGTATGCCATCAATGAAAGAAATTATACCCTTGGGCCTTCAACATGTCGTTGCTATGATTGTCGGGTGCGTTACACCTGCCCTCATAATAGCTGGAATTGCAAATCTTTCTGGCCCTGACAAGATTTTACTTGTACAGTCTTCACTGTTTTTTGCAGGTATAGCAACTTTAATTCAAATTTTTCCACTTGGTAAGGTCATTGGTTCCAGGCTACCTGTAATTATGGGAGTAAGTTTCGCATATGTTCCTACCCTTGCTGCTATTACTGGTGAGTTTAATCTTGCCACAGTCTTCGGAGCGCAAATAGTAGGTGGCATAGTAGCCATAATTTTCGGAATATTCCTTAAAAAGCTTATAAAATTCTTTCCACCACTTGTTACTGGTACAGTTATTTTTGCCATAGGATTATCGCTGTATTCAGTTGCTATTAAATATATAGCTGGCGGCGTTGGTTCCCCTACGTTTGGTTCTCCTAAGAACTGGGCCGTTGCAATGATAACCCTTGGAGTTGTAGTCTTTCTAAATTTCTTCACTAAAGGAACTCTCAAACTTGCATCCATTTTAATAGGTATAGTTGTAGGATATCTTCTTGCCCTATCTCTTGGAATGGTATCCTTTGATTCTGTTGCTTCAGCTGGACTTCTTCAAGCACCAAAGCCCTTCCACTTTGGTATAAGCTTTAATGCTACAGCCATAATATCTATGGCTATAATGTATATTGTAAATTCTGTTCAAGCTATAGGTGATTTATCCGCTACAACCGGTGGAGGTTTGGACAGACAGCCTACCCACAAAGAGCTTACTGGGGGTATCATTGGAAACGGTTTCTCTAGTATACTTGGTTCTTTCTTTGGTTGTATGCCAACTGCAACATATAGCCAAAATGTTGGCATAGTAATTACAAATAAAGTTATCAATAAGTGGGTATTTGCATTTGCTGCTTTTGTTGTTATTTTAGCAGGCCTAATTCCTAAGTTCGCTTCACTACTTACAACTATCCCTCAATCTGTCCTTGGTGGAGCAACAATTTCTGTTTTTGCCACTATAACAATGACAGGAATTAAAATGATTTCATCAGCTAAGCTTACAATGAGAAACTCCGCAGTTGTAGGAATAGCAATTGCCTTAGGTATAGGTATTGTTCAAGTTCCTGATGCATTTGTACTATTTCCAACATGGTTTATATCTATATTTGGTAAATCATCAATTGTTGTTACAACAATCGTTGCAATAGCACTAAATCTTATATTACCACAAGATAAACCACTGGATATTGCTGTTAATAATGTTAAAGATAATGCCAAAAATATGTAACAAATAAACTTCAAAATAAAAAACAATTCGTTTATATAAATATAAACGAATTGTTTTTTATTTCTCTTATTTAATAGATATTACTAGTTTTTTTCACTAATGCGAACCGGTAACAATTAATTTAATTATAAACACTACTGCCAAAATATAAATTACGATTGAAACTTCTTTCCTCTTACTAGGATCTTTAGTAAATATATTGTTTACAAAATTTAACACTGCATAAGAAAGAATTCCTATAGTTAAACCATCTCCTATGCTATAAGTAAGTGGCATTAGTGCTATTGTTAAGAAAGCAGGAACTCCCTCAGTAAAATCACTAAAGTCTATTTTAGTTATATTCTCCATCATAAAAAACCCTACAATAATCAGTGCTGGTGCAGTTGCTGCTGATGGTATTGCAGTAAATAATGGTGCAAAGAACATTGCTATTAAAAATAATATTCCTGTTACTACAGAAGCAAGTCCTGTTCTAGCCCCTTCCGCAACTCCAGCTGAACTTTCAACGAATGTGGTTACAGTTGATGTTCCAAGGAAAGCTCCAAAAGTAGTACCTACGGCATCTACTAGTAGGGCACGTCCAGCGTTTTTAACCTTACCATCCTTATCAACCATTCCAACCTTAGATGCAACTCCTACTAAAGTTCCTACAGTATCAAAGAAATCAACAAATAAGAAGGTTAATATAATTACTACAAACTTCCATATCATCTTTGGATCAGTTAGATATGAAAAATCCATTTTATTTGCTATAGGTGATATTGATTCAAATCTTATTATTCCATCTGGTGTACCTATTCTATACGTTGCTGCAGCTTCTGGTGATATTGTTGCATATATCCAAGCTATAGCAGTGCTTGCAACTATTCCCCATAATATAGCGCCTTTAACTCTTTTCTTTGATAACACGACAATTAAAATTACCCCTACTACTGTTATTAAAACTGTAGGACTTGTAAAACTCCCCATAGATACCAGTGTGT
>JANZQE010000581.1:0-4630 GCA_038040705.1 Clostridium sp.
ACTGATTTTTTTGGCAATTTTATTGGTAAAATAGCAATATCAATTGGTGTTATATCTGCAATAATAGGGTATATAATTATCAACAAAATTACAAAAATTGAGGTGTAAAAAATGGTGATCATATCTTTTTCATTAACAATAATACTTATTGGACTATTCGCTTTTGTGAGAAGCCTTGAGAGGCATTCTAAGATGGAAAAAAGACTAAAGTTTTTTGCAGCGTTAGCGAATGAAGCTATAGAGGAAAAAGAGCAACCAATACCTGTGCGGAAAGTGAAAACTGGCAAACTAAGAAGTTATTTTAGCAAAACAGTATCTTCACAAAAGGAAGAACAGATACAAAAAAAACTTCTTCAAGCAGGAAACCCCTTTAATATGACTGTAACAGATTTTGATATGATAAATAATATTTTAAGGGTAGCCGTGCCTTTATTGTTTGGTGGTTATGGTATATTATTAGGAGCCAATATAGTAAAAATATTCATTTTAATGCTTGTGGGATTTTTATTATCCTTTAAAGCTTTTAATCTCTATATAAATAGTAAAATAAAAATAAGGTTCAAAAAAGCTCTTAGAGAACTTCCTGATTTTCTTGACCTTCTAACTATAAGTGTTGAGGCCGGATTAGGTTTTGATATAGCCTTAAACAAATTAATAGAAAAGAGAAGTGGTGTGCTAAGCTCAGAATTTTTTATATATCTTGAAGAAATGCGTCTTGGAAAGGCAAAAAAGGAAGCACTTATTGGAGTTAAGGAGAGGTTAGCTTTTGATGAGATGAAATCTTTCATAAACAGTATAATTCAGGCTGATAAATTAGGAGTAGGAATTGTACAAACACTTAGGATAAAAGCAGAAGATGAAAGAGATAAGAGAAAACAAAGGGCGGAAGAACAAGCAATGAAGGCATCTATAAAAATACTATTTCCTTTAATGTTTTTTATTTTCCCTAGTATATTTATAATTATATTTGGACCAGTTGCCGTGCAGCTTATGTCATCATTTAGTAAAGTGAAATAAGCACTAATGATAAAATATGTCCCCTTAAGGTTAAATTCACTTTAAGGGTAATTTTATATTTATAAAAACTGTAAAATATCTATAATGTGGGGGGATAATGGTGGAAGTTATAAAGATTGAAGGAGTAAAAGAAGATGCTTATATTATACAAAGTAACTTAGAAGTTTTTTTACCTCACTATCCAATATTTATAATAAATATTGAAAAGGTTCTTTATAAGTTTATAGAGGAGCTTGAAGTGAATGATAGTCTTTTATTTAGATTAAAAATAGCAAAGGAAATAGATTTTACTGGGATTTCAGTTATGCTTAAGGATAAAATCACTGAAGAAATTTTAATTGATAATATTACATCATTAAGCAATCTGATCCATGGTATAGATGAATATATGGTTAAAAACTGCAATCTAATAATAGATACAGAAGATAATGATTTAATTAGTGAAATTACTCAAGCTCTTATATACTTGGATATTGAGCTTGATGTCATGATGAAAAAAGAGAAAAGTGATAGGAAAATACTTAATGCATTTAGGAGACAATTTGAAAAAATAAGAGCGTCAGTAGTTAAGGGAGAGAAAGCTCTATACAATTTAGATGTCATTGATGAGTTTTCCCATGAAAAACATGCTTTACTTACTACCTTTAATGATATTGAAGATGACTTAGAGAAAGCTAGGGATCGTAGCTTAAAAATTTCCGTAATGGCTACTAAAAAGGCAGGTAAAAGTGTAATAGTAAATTCATTTTTGAATGAGCAATATGCACCCACAAGTTTGGAGATACCTACACCTAATACTTGTATTTATAAAAAAAGTAAGGATGGGAATCTCAGACTAATATATGGTGAAGCAGACATTTTATTTAAAAACCCTGAGGATATGTATAAATACACATACAATGAATTTAAAAAGGCACAAAACGACAAAGAACATGGATATACCATAGATGACATGGAGATATATTATACTGACGAGAACAACAGTCTTACATCTTTCACTATTATTGATACCCCAGGTAGTAATTATTCATTAGCTAAAGATTCCTCAAGTGGAGAAAATATTCATAAAAATATTACATTTAAATGGATAGAAAAATCTGATGTAGTATTATTTTTAATAAATTATTCTAGCTATCTTTCCACCGATGAGGATGAATTATTAAAAAGTATAAAGTTAGAATTTGAAAAACATAACAAGTTCTATTCTCTAGTTGTTGTAGTGAATAAGCTAGATGATATGTTTATAAGCGAGTGTGAGAATAAGTCTGTTGTGAGATTTTTAGATTATATAAAATGTAAACTTAATGATTTAGGATATAGTGAGTTTGTAGTAATGGGAACCTCAGCAAGATCATACTTTGATATAATTAAAGTTTGTAGAATTGATAGTGATATAATAAAGGATTTAGGAGAAATGGAACCAATTGAAAAACTTAAAGGTTCTCAGCTTAGAGCAAGATTAAAGACCTTAAAGGAAAAATTCATCGGAAAAAATGAGATGAGTACATTAAGCTTTATAGATGATCAATTAGAAAAGCTAGAATGTTTTTATGGATTAGTTGATTATGATTTAAACACTTTAAAGGAAAAAAGTGGTGTACCAAGCCTTGTAAATTATACTACTTATATAGCAATGCAGAAAGCGCACATTGAGGTGTACGGGGCACTTATTAGAAGTATAGATGAAAAGTATTTAAAAGTTAAAAACAGAAGTATTTTACATACTTTAATGGATTTGAAAAAAGAGATGATTGATGAAATCCAAGAAAATGGAATTATGCTTCAAAATATTACCAATAGTTTTGAATCTATTAAACGGGATATGGAAGAAAAATTAAGTTTTGAAGACTTTAAGTCTAACTTCATAAATATTATTCAAACATCTGAAGATAAAGCGCTTCAGCATGTATCAAAATCATGTGAAAATAAAATTAATGAATTTTTTATGAAACTAATGTTGAAGAATTCTGAGGAGTTAAAAAATCTTAAAAATAAAACTATGGATATAGATTTGTCTATAAACAATAGAAGACTTAATGAAGAAATGAATACAATAACCGAAAAATTTCTGAAGGAACTAAATATTGAATTGGTAATAAAGCATATTCAACTGAAGGATGCAGAAAGTAAGATGAAGAGTCTCATGCAGACATTTAGTGAGATAATTAGAAAAGAGTATAATTTGAAGGATTTCAATATTGAGGTACCCAAAATAGATCAATATTATAAAAAGATGTTACAAGTATATATACCAACAACTTATAATACAGATAGTATTGTAAAAGAAAAATTACTTAATACTATACAAATTCACAGAAATTCTATTAGTAAATTATTTAACTTATTTACAAAAAATATATACGAGACATACACTATAAATAGTAAAGAACTACAGAGAATTAAAAGTGAGTCTGCGGAATATTTAATATATAATACAAATAATGAATACTGCCAGTATTATGAACTACTAAGATCAAATCTATTAAATTGTGTAAATGATTATAAAAGTCAGATAGATGAATTCTTTAAAAATATGAAAACTACTTTTGAAAGTATTGTTTCTGATGTATTTAAAGATTTATCTGATTCAAAGGTGAATATAGAAAAACAATTAACACAATTATATATAAATCTTCATTTTTATAATGAAATTTATAGAATTTCTAAAGATTTTATAAAAGAGTGGAATATAATCAGAGATATGGAATAAAATGTAATTCATTAAGAAGGGGGAGCTGAAAAAATGAAAAATATAAGGATGTGTTTTTTACTGAAAACCATTGATAAAGGGTTTGTGGTAGAAACATATTTAGATACGATAACTATAAATGAAGTAGTAGTCAGTAAATTTAATGAATCTAAACGAACCATAGACTTAGAATGTATCCGTGATGTTAAGAATGAAGAGGTAAATATATTTTTAAATGATAAGTTTGATAGAATGGAAATTGTACAAGAGGTAGTGGTACAACCAGCTAATGGATGCTTATCTATAGTGTTTAAAGTTAAGCCTGTGAAATATATTGTAGAAATAGAAGTTGATGAAAGTACTCTTATAAGATTTACTGGAGATGATGGAAAATCGTTAGAAGAATTAATTAAAGCCCAAATTGGAACTCTAAGTGATAATGATAATGGAATAAATTGTTGTAGTGTCCATAAAGATAGGAGACTACATTCTCTATTAAGAAACTGATATTATGAAATTAATATAGGCCACATGATGGAGCTAATATCCATTATGTGGCCTATAGTTCGTATTTTTTAAAATTACCAAACCTCTTAATTCTTTTGTAATGTATATAATAAATCGTAATTTTACAATACTTATCCATGCGTATCATAATGCGGAATATCTAAATATTTGTACATATATGTAGGAATATGAAGATAATCTAGTTAGGTTGCCTATTGTGTGAAATTATGCTCTTATTTATATGATAGAATACTCTTTGTCGTCACTTGGTGGCGGAGCAAATTGGTCTTTGAAAATTAAACAGAGAAATAGGTAAAGATAGCAAAATAATATTTTGCTAAACCAGTTAATTACTTTAGTAAATAAAGTGAATTTTAGTCGTAAGACTAAATAGTATGTAATGAGCTTGAGTAACAA
>JANZQE010000582.1:0-7531 GCA_038040705.1 Clostridium sp.
CTAGGTCTTCGTCGTACGAATAATCTTCTAATAAAAGATCTACGTCGTCATTTTCTAAATAAGGTTTTGTTTTTAAATAATATTCTCTAAGTAATACATCGTCTGCAATACTTGTATAGTCAGCATTTAATCTAACATAGTCTTCAACAGTTCCACCAGTGTCTTCCATAAAAGAAACTAGCTTTTCAATGTTTTCAGGTAATGGTTTACCTAGAATTTTTTCATCTCTTACAGCTTCTTTTACTTCTTTAACAGTTTGCTTTACTTCTTCGTCTGTTATTTCTTGCAGCTGCGTGAATTCCTCTTTATCATCTTTAGCGGACCCTTCGTCTCCTTGTCCCACTTCTTGCAATCCCAGTTTGGATTCTTCTGCGCGTAACACGCCGCTCTCTGAGCTTTTGTCTTGAATGGCATCGTCTTCTTTTTTTAATTCTTCTTTTGGAATAACTACTTTAGTTACATCCGCGGGTAAATCAACTAAAGGTTCTTTTAAATTAACTTTAGTTATTTCTTGATTTTTGTCCCCTAATTGCTTAGGCTTCTTAGACTTACCTTTAAGACTAAATTCACCTTCCTGTTTAACAGGTTCATTTGTTTTTGTTTCTGACATAATATAATATAATTAAATAATTGTTTGTAATCTTATCTAGGATCAAATTGCTCTAATCCAAAACCACCTAGATTGTCATTCCCAGCAGATTCAAAATCTGTAGGTAATAAATCATTTTGTCTTTGATTTATCAGTTCTGATTGTTGTGTACCTTGTATTCTTACACGCTTATCTTTTCTATCTTCTATTTCTTTTTCTTTAGTGTTCTGAGTCTGAGCTGTTGCTTGTGCTAATTGTATTTGATAACTAAACTCTTCAGCCATTAACTCTCTTTTTATTTGAGCTTCTGCTTGCATACGTTCCATTTCAAATTGAGACTTAGCTTGCTCAATGCTAACTTTTTCAGCAGTTAGTGCTTGTTGTTTTTGAACTTCAAACATAGCAGCTTTTTCTGCAGATTCAGCATTAGCTTGTGCTTGTGCTTGTATGTTTTGTTGTTGTTGCTCTTGTTCTCTTTTTATCTTTTGAGTCTGTCTTAGTTTTATAAACTGATTAGCTAACTTAGTGTTTTTAATTTCTCTAATATCAATAGCATCAGACAATTGAATAGCTCCTGTTTGTAAAGCCATTTGTATGTTTTGCTCTAGCAAAGCTTTTTCTTCGTCTTCAGGTTCTAGTTGTATGTAAATACCAAAGTCGTGAATTTGAAGATTCATCAACTCTTCCAGTGTTTTAACATTAAAAGTACTTATAGAATTAGTTAAAGCATTTTCTGTTAAAGGATTTTGAATAACATCAGCAACTTTTAAGCTAATATTTTCACATGTTCTAATTGTTAAATATAACAAAGACTCAAGTAAATGTTTAGTAGCTATGTTTGAGGCGTTTGCTGCCATTTTCTGTAAACCTAGTAAAGCATCTTTATCTGGAGCACTTCCATCTCTTGCTTCGTTTAAACCGGTTACATCACGTATCATTTGTAAATAATATTGGTATGTACCAATCAAACTTTGTATTTTAGCTTGGCCGCTTGAAGATGATAACTCTTGAATAGGTACTTTACCTCTATTAAGTTCACCGTCCTGAGTAAGTGATCTACCAACTATAGAACCCGTTTGGAAATACATATTTAATGCTTCTGCTGGATTATAGTTTGTTCCATTACCTAGATCAACTTCAGCTAAACCATCCATATCTAAGAATACACCGTCTGGCACTATTCTAGACATAACCTGTTGCAATTTAAGATGCGTTAGTTGAATCATATCAGCAAAACCAGTTATTCTACTTACAATAGACTCTATACGTCCCTTGTACATTCTAGGAGCCGATATACAGTAGTTCATTTCTACCTTAGTTGTATCAGCTGCTGGTCTAGTCATATTCTCAGCCATTTTCCAGTCTAACATATAATTGTTACCTAGTACTTTAGCTCCAGTATACAAAACCTCTATTGTTCTTGATACTCTTTCGAAGTTATCATTCTCAGGTGGGTTGAATGTATCTGGCTTTTCTAATGTTTTTTCTAAACCTTGTTCTGTTTTCTTAATTTTAAAAACTTGATCCATATAAGTTTTGTATTCAAAATACATTACTTGAACAGTGTTTTCATCGTAATTTCCCCAACCAGTTACGTATTGAGAGTTACCAGGCATATTTTGAATTCTCTGTAATTCATCGTCTGGTATATTTGGAAACTGCTTTTTTAATTCTGGTATTGTTATAGCTTTTATTTCACCAACATAGTATATGTCTTCAAAGTTTGGATCTTCAGTATATGAATAAACCATATAAGCTGGATCTACATACTCTACTTTAATTCCTTCAGATTTATCAAATCTAGTTTTTGAAGAACCTATACCTACAACAGCTAGGTCATAAGCTATTCTTTTTTTAATTTGATCGTATTTATTAGCGGCTAGTACGTTGCTTATAACTTCTTCTTCTGCAATCTCTACATTTTGTTTATATGTCATCTGCATATGAACATCTAATTCTTCCTTGCTTTCAGGTAAAGCCTGTAAATCACCTGTAGCCGAAAAATCCATACCTAGATTCTCTTGAATATTCATAAGAGCTTCCTTGGTATTCATATCTCTTTCAACAGCGGCAGCATAGTCAGTTCTACTTTTTACAGAAAAAGGATCTTGAGCAAATGTACTTACGTCATATGACTTATTAGACATACCATTTACAACTATATCTACAAACTTAGATATAACAGCTACTGGCTTCCAGTCTAAATTAAGATAAGACAGATCACCGTTTATAGATAATTCATCTTTATATTTTTGAACACTTTGCTCTCCTCTAGCGTATTGTCTTAATTGATGAAAATTACTATAGCTCTGTACATATCTATTACCAGATCTACCTTCCTGGAACCATTCTTGTTCTATGGCTCTAGCAACTTGTGTTCCGTAGTCTAAGCTGGCTTTTTCTTCATCGCTTACTATTTGACTAGGAAACGAGCTATTAGTATTAGTCTGTATATTCATTTATCTTATTATTTTAGACATACCGCCTTTGTTGTCGTATTTTTTTATACCTAAGTTAACAGCTACTCTCTGCATCTGCGCTTTTGGTATATATCTATTTTTATTACAAGCCATTAAAGCTAAACCAGAACTTATAGAAGCATCGTGTTTAGTTCTATTATTTATATTGAATTTTGCCCAATCTTCTAATGTCTTTTGGAAGTACATGTCTCCATATCCAGTATCGATTAAACCAATACGAGTATTAATATATGTCTCTATTGCAGCAGCGTGAGCTTGCTTAATATCTTCACTAGAGTTAGGTATTCCACCTATTTCTCTTTCAGTTACTGATAACTTATTATATGTTTTATCAGGTCTATTCATAGAGTAACCTCTATAGCCTCTTCTTTTAAAATGATATAATAATCTAGGTTTGTTATTCTCACAAAGCAATGGCATTCCATAAAACACACAAGCCATTAAAACATCTTCAAAAAATATCTCTGCCGTTTGTGGTCTTGCTATGTATTCTAAAAAGAAATGATCCGGAGGAGCATCTTCCATACTAAACTTAGTTAAACCGTGCAAAGCACCATTAGAACCTCTACCGTCTACAGTTCCTGATATATCGTAACTATCACACCCAAAAGCACCAACGTGCTCATTTCCTGGATATTTAGTACCGCTTTTATTTATTATTCTGTTTTGCAATTCATATGATGGAACCCAAGAAACATTAAACCTACCATTTTTATTAGGTATAAATATAACACGAGTATCTTTAACTCCATCTTCCCACTGAAAACTACCAGTAGTAACAACTGACGTGTTTTTTAAATCAGCATTGTAATCTATTTGCTCGTATATTTTAGCTAGATTAAATAAAGATTCTTTTGCTTCATCTCTAAAAGCGTGTTCCTCTGTTCTAGGAAACTGACGATAGTATTCATTTAAACCATCTTGATCTTCCTTTAAACCATTTACTTCGTTTTGCCAGTAATCAATTACACCTAACTCTATAAGTTGACCGTCTGGTCCTTCTGTGGATTTTTTTGGTGTATTGAATACAGGAAATCCATAAGAATCAATGTATCCTTCGTAGTTCCATTCCATAGGTATGAACAAAGAATATAATCCTGAGCGAGTCTGCCCATTGGCGTTTCTCTTGTCAACGTTTGAATCATAGTATAATTTCTTATAGTTCTCACCACCTTTATCTAAAGCATTAGAGGTTGAACCCATCATGCATTTTCCAATAATTCTAGAACCTAGTCTTAAACAAGTTTTAGTTACCCTCCAGTTGTTTAATATATTTGTTGGTCTTTCCCACTTTCCACTTTCATCGTGTACTAGTAGTTTTAATTTTTCACCATCGTACGAGTTGTCCCCCGTGTTCTTCCAGTCGATCGTTGTATCGAGACCGGAGATCTCCTTGAGTTTCTCATTGGAGTCAAGTTTTTTACGGGTAAATTTGGACGCTGGTACTCTGTACGCAAGTTCCGTTTTCGGGCGGTCCATACCGTCTTGGATTGGTTTAAAAAAGAAGGGGTAATTAACTGATATGGGTACGACCTTATCAGTAAACATTTTCTTTGCATCTGGCCCAGATTTTGAAAGTATGCCAAATCTTGAATCGGTAGATATCGTGGCTTGATTAACAGTCTCGCCTGATGCCATGAACGAGAACCCTGATCGTCTGTTCTTAAGATAACACATTCCGTAGCATCTTGTATCTGCCTTGCAAGCCTCCCAGAATAAATAGAATAATCTGTTTGATTCACGAAAGTCTGGCTGCCCAACATCAATCTTGGACCACTGCAGGTACATGTAGTTAGTACCAGTAATATAAGTAGGCTTGTCTTTATTAAAGAACCAAAAACCTTCTTCACGCCTTTTAAACTCTGTGTCAATATAGTCATACCATTTTTCTTTAAATTCAACTGGGTATTCATCCCAATCAAATACTGATTTAATTCTATTTAGTTCTTTTGGATATTCAGAATATTTCCATTTTTTACCTTCAAAAACTTTAATTTCTTTTTCCTTAGGTAAAGCTATTCTTAAACCTTGTATGTCATATATTTCTCCTATTTCACCAGTCTTACTAATTACAACAAAATCATATTCTTTATTATAACCGTATTCCCATTTCTTAAACTTATTTAGTTTATTTAAAACTTTAGGTCTAATAACGTCTTTAACTATGTGATATAATGTTTGTTCGTACATTATTTCTTGGATCTTCCTTCAGCAAAACCTTTAAAAGCTTTTTCTTCCTTAACTTCTTCGGGTTTGTCATTCAGTAAGTTTTCTTCTGATTCTATTCTAGCAAGTATTTCAAAAGCATCAAATATAGCTAGCTTTTTAGTGGCAGCAGCGTTTTTTAATTTATCCGCAGATAAATCGTCTTCAGAACCTACAATAGCTTCTTCAGCTACTTTAATTAATTCTTTAACCGCTTTTTGCCCAGCTTGGATTATATTCCTCTTGGTTTCCTTCGTGTCCATACTTAATTACAATATCATTAGATTTCATACAATAAACTCTTTGCTTATCTATAACAAAATCCCATTCACTGTTAGGTTTGAAACCTACAACATCACCTGGGACTATTTCAGAAGCTTCTAAAGACTTATTACCATATTTTAGTATACCAATAAGCTTTTGCTCTTTATCGAGCCCTAGAGAGTCTTTATTTTTCAAAGGCATTACAAAGCACCTGTCTCCAAATGATTTCCAATTCCCAGTATTTTTATACAAATATATTTGATCAATAGCGCAGAAATATAAATTATCTTTAAAATATGATCTACTGTTTTTTTTAACACCTTTCATGTCATAGAACACTCTAAAAACATTATGGTGTATTACTATTATATCTCCTTTTTTAATATCTGTTCTAAAAGCTTTTGGTGTTTCAACTACAACTGCTAAATTGTTAACAGCTTTGAAGCTTTCTATTTTAGTGTTTAAAACTAATGTTTTGTCACCAAGCTTTATTTCGTTTTGGTATCTATCACCTAATGGTTTGATGATGAAGTCGTATAAACTTTTCATTAATATTCTAAATCATACTCAACGGATATTGCCATGTGAGAATTAAATTTCTTCCATGGCATAATCTCGTCTTCTTTTTTTATGAATATACTGTAAGAGTTTAATATTGGATCGTGTAATATTGCTGATATAGTATGACCACCATAAACTTGCTGTCCTACAGCGTAGTGCATTGCGTCATTTTTATAATCAGATCCTATACTGATCTTTCTTACAACTGATTCCATTACTTTACTATCTCAAGTACTTCAGCTTCTTCTACTTCAGCCTCTATTTTTTCAAAACTACCATCAGCTAAGTTTACGGTTATATCTCCGTACTCTTCTTTTAATTCTGATTTAACTTCTTCTAAAACTTTTACCGCTTCAAAGTGAGCTCCTAAAAACTCTGCCTTTTTAGCTTCTAAAAAACCAATCTCTATTAATATAGAATTAATTTTTCCTTGACCTTCTTTTACTGACTTTAATTGTTCTTCTGTTAATTTTCCCATTTTATTTAATTTGATTGTTATTACTTATTGTTATTATTACTTGTTACGTAATTATTTACAGGCAACCATATCAGTTGCTGTAGATGAATTTAGTACATAATCAACTGCTACAGGCAATATAGTTCCAGCAGGAACGTTTGTAAATGTAACAGCATCACCAGCTATTGGAAGAGCATCAGTTACGTTTATTGTAAAAGTTGCATTACCATCTCCACTAGTAACTGTTATTACATCTCCTTGTCTATAACCTACACCTGCTGTGTTTACAGCGATAGATGTTATTCCACCGTCTGCAACAACAGTATCTACAGTTAACCCAGTACCAAGACCACTAGCAGACGTTACTGCTACTCCAGTCTCGTTTACTGTATAACCCGTTCCATTACTTATCATGTTTCCAGAAAAAGCAACTCCAAGAACTCCGTTAACTCCTGATAATATAGCTATTATAGAGCCTCCACTTCCTGAGTATATTTGAGAACCTGTTAAGTTCGTTCCTAATGTTCCTGTTTGATTTTCAAATAACCAAGCAGAAGCAGGCGTTATAGCAGCGTCTCCACCACCGATAGGTAATGCTTTACCAATTACCCCGCTTGTTATTCCGTATTGTCCCATTTTTATTTATTTTTATTATTTATTTTTATTGAATAGTGGCCCTAGTTTGTCCACGATTTTTTCTCCACTTCTACCTATTACATAACCACCAATACCTATTTCTAACAAGCTCCAGAACTCTGGTTCTAAAACAGGTGTTATTAAGTGTGCAGATAGTTGTGATATAAATTTTGTATATATAATGATAAAACCAAATGAAAGCATAAGTACTGGTCTCCAGCTTCTTTGCAACCAATTACCTTTAGCTTCAGCTACAATGATCTCAGTTTGCATTCTCTGCAGTTCTAACTGAGCATCCTGCAAGACTTTAAATATCTTATTTCTAGCTTCTAATCTTTC
>JANZQE010000583.1:0-3209 GCA_038040705.1 Clostridium sp.
CGAAGATAGCGGGGCAAAATGGGTGCGTAAATGTAGTTATAGTGTGATTATATTCACTAAAGACCTCACAAAATGTGAGGTTTTTACTTTATAGATTTCCTGTAAGTTATATGATAATATAGTTATAATATGTTATTTAAAAAAATATAGTTTATTTAAAGATAATTGGGAATACTATAACTTTAGCAAAGCATATACTTACTTTGTGGTTTGATTTATTAAAATAGGGGGGATGAATAGGGATGAAGAGAGTATATCGATTATTATTTGGTCTACATATATTTGTAGGAATAGGTGCTATGATGGGTGGGCTTGCAGCTATTACTAATCCCTTAAAGCCGCTTGGAATACCCATTGAGATTTTAAAAAACTCACCATTTAATAATTTTATCATACCTGGAATTATCTTATTTACTATAATTGGTCTTGGGAATGTTATTAGTGCTTATATGTTACATTTTAAGTCGAAAATTCAAGGGTATATAAGTAGTATTTTTAGTTGGGCTTTAGTCATTTGGATTATAGTACAATGCATAATGCTTAATACGGTTGAATTCCTACACATTTTATTTTTTACCATTGGGTTAATTCAGGCTGGTTTATCAATGATTATTTTGTTTGAGAAGCGTCTATTTCCAGCAAATTTTATTTTAAAATGCTATAAAGGAATAAAAAAAGAGATTTAATGAAATAAACTTATAAAGAAAGAAGGGATTTTTAGTGAGTGAAGTTAAAAAACTTAAGACTAGAGATGAGATAGATAGTACATTTAAGTGGAAAGTTGATAAGATGTATACAAATTCTGAAGCATGGGAAGAAGATTTGAAAATATTGAAACTCAGAGTACCAAAAATGGAAAGTTTTTCAGGGAAACTTGGAAAGGCGGAAGAGTTATTATCCTTTTTAGAAAGCAATGTAGAAATTGAAAGACTTCTAGATAAACTACTTGTATATGCACATTTAAGATCAGATGAGGATACAGCTAAGGCAGAGTTCCAAGTTCTTAAAAATAAGATTGATTCTTACGGCGCAGAGGTTTCCAGTGTCACGGCATTTTTCGTTCCTGAACTATTATCATTAAAAGATGGAGTTATCGATGCTGCAATTTGTAAACTTCCAGAACTTAAACTATATGAATTCTATTTGAAAGATATTTTAGATCAAAAGCCTCATATTTTAAGTGCAGAGGGAGAAAAGCTTATGGCCTCTGTTAGCGATTGTTTAAATGCACCAGGAAATATTTTTGGAATGCTTACAAATGCAGATATGACATTTCCAAGTATAAAGGATGAAAGTGATAATGAAATTGAATTAACAGAAGGAAATTATAGCAGTTTTATAAAATCAAAGGATAGAAGAGTAAGAAAAGATGCTTTTGAAGCATTATTTGATACTTATAATGGGTTTAGAAATACTTTAACAACTTCATTAACATCTTCAATTAAGAATTTTATATTTAACGCAAAAACAAGAAATTATTCCTCAGCATTAGAAAGTTCACTTAAACCGAATAATATTCCACTAGAGGTTTATAGTAATGTTGTGGATACTATAAATAACAATTTGTCCTCTCTTCATAAATATGTAAGCCTTAAGAAGAAACTGCTAGGCCTTGATGAAATTCATATGTATGATTTATACGTGCCAATGGTGGATGCGGGGGAAGACCATATTGAGTATGCGGATGGTGTTAAAATTGTATTAGATGGTATAAAACCACTAGGTAAAGAATATTTAGATATATTTAAAGAAGGAATTAGTGAAGGTTGGGTAGACGTATTTGAGAATAGGGGTAAACGAACAGGGGCTTATTCCTGGGGATGTTATGATAGCATGCCATATGTACTCCTAAATTATAATTATAAGTTGAATGATGTATCTACTCTTGCTCATGAAATGGGGCATTCTATTCATTCTTATTATTCAAAGAAGAATCAACCATATATATATTCGCATTATGAACTATTTTGTGCAGAAGTAGCATCCATAACTAATGAATGTTTATTAATAGATTATTTAATTAAAAATGAGACAGATAAGAAGAAAAGGTTGTTCTTAATAAACCAGCAATTAGAGGGTATAAGGACTACAGTGTTTAGACAATGTATGTTTGCAGAGTTTGAAAAAGTAACTCATGAAAATATAGAAGAGGGTAATCCATTATCACCAGAAGATTTATGTAAAATATATCACGATCTAAATGTAAAGTATTTTGGACCGGAAATGGTGGTAGATGAGGGAATAGACATGGAATGGTCTAGGATACCTCACTTTTATAACGATTTCTATGTATATCAATATACTACAGGTTTTGCAGCAGCTAATTCTTTCAGTAAAATGATAACTAACGAGGGCGAAAGCGCTGTAGAAAGATATAAGGGATTCCTAAAAAGTGGTGGAAGTGACTATCCAATAAATTTACTTAAAAAGGCAGGGGTAGATATGTCGACTCCGAAACCTTTGGAGGATACTATAAGAAGGTTTGATGAATTATTAGAGATGCTCGAGAAAGAGATTTAAAAAAGTATGAAATATTTAGATGCTATTTTAAGAAGATGTCTCATATAACAAAGGGAATGATTAAAAAAGAGAATATTATCTAAGAGTTGGTGCGGAAATTCCGCTGACAGGGATCTGTGTTTAGGGAAAACAATTGACTTACCTCAAATGGGTAAGTCAATTTTAAATTTTAATTATAAATGCTAGCCACATATTCATAATTAAGTTATTATTTCATAATTTTCTTTTGTTAATACATTTATTGTATTGACAATATCTTTATCTTTGACAAGTATATAATCCGTATCATATGTAGAAATGGCAAATATACTTATTCCGTTTTGGGCTAGTAGTGTACTGATTGAGGAAAGTATTCCAATTAACGAAAAGTCTAATGGTCCTTCGATTTTTAGTGTTCTCCAATTTCTTTCACACTTTATGTTGCTGGGTATGTTATCTTGGGAGCATACAATTGATAATTCATCTAATGTTTTTGTGATAGAATAAAAGCTACTATTCTTTGCCCATTCAGGAATCAATTCAGTTTTATCTAATCTGCAAACTCCAAATCTTTCTGTTAATAATTTCATTGTTAATATTTTTTCTGTCATAATTTGTTTTCATCCTCTCTTTTATGAGTAGTTAAAATACTCATTTATTTATCGACTCTATTTAGTCTAGTTAATATTTAATTTATTTGCAAGTATAAT
>JANZQE010000584.1:0-4291 GCA_038040705.1 Clostridium sp.
ACGGAATTTATTGATGTAAAGGGGCTAATGGGGGACGCTTCGGATAATATACCAGGTGTACCAGGAATTGGTGAGAAAACTGCTTATAAGCTTATTAAAGAGTATAAGAGCATAGAAAATGTTCTAATGAATATTGATAAACTTAGTGGTAAAAAGCTTATTGAAAATTTAACAACGTACAGTGAACAGGCTATTTTCAGTAAGAAATTAGCTACTATTATTACTTGCGTGCCTATGGAAATGGATTTAGAATCAATTAAATCAAAAGAAAAATATGATGTACGTGCCGTAAAAGATTTATTCTACAAATTACAATTTAAATCACTAATAGCTAAAATACCAGATGATGCGGATTCAATTGAGGAAGTATTTTCTGCGGAATTTACAGTGGTGGATAAACTAGAAGCGCTCCTAGAACTTGTGGATAAAATTAAAGATACAGTTTATATAATATTTGATATTAAAGACGCTAATGTGTTTTCTAAAATTAACGTAAACAACATATACATTAATTATAACGAAGAAAATTATTGCATTCTGGTTCAAGATTTATTTAATGAGGATAAAGAAAAAACTATAGGTTATTTAAAAGTTATACTTGAGAATAATGATATTAAAAAGGTGTGCCACTCTGTTAAGAATGCTTATACGGCTCTTAATAAAGAGGGTATTGTACTACGTGGAGTGAAATTTGATACTGAACTTGCAGCTTATTTGCTAGATTCAGCTAAAAGCGAGTACAGTTTAGAAACCCTTATTGAGACTAACCTTAGAATTACTATCTCCGGCGAAGGCAATGAAAAGGGGATTAATAAAGTAGCACTTTTAAAAAGAATTTATGATATATTAGAAGTGAAGATTGAAGAGTATGATATGGGAGAACTTCTATACACGGTAGAGCAACCACTAACCGAGGCTATATCATATATGGAAGCAGAAGGTTTTAAAATAGACAAAGATAAACTATCAGAATTAGGTGAAAAATTCGCCATAGATATAAAGGAAATGGAAAGCACTATTTATGAACTATCTGGGGAAGAATTTAATATCAAATCTCCAAAACAACTAGGTAAAATATTATTTGAGAAATTAGATTTACCTGTTATAAAGAAAACAAAAACAGGATATTCAACCAATGCAGAGGTATTAGAGGCCTTAGTAGATAAACATCCTATTATTAAAGAAATCACTCGATATAGAGGACTTACAAAGATTTTTTCTACTTACATAGAGGGTCTACAAGCAGTAATTGATACAGATTCTAGAGTGCATTCGAACTTTACTCAAACAGTTACAACAACAGGAAGACTGTCAAGTACTGAGCCTAATTTGCAAAACATCCCTATAAGGAATGAAATGGGAAGAGCAATAAGACGTGTATTTATACCACACAATGAGTCTTGTGTTATTTTATCAGCGGATTATTCACAAATAGAGCTTAGGGTCCTTGCTCATATAGCGGGAGATGAAAATTTAACGCAGGCTTTTATTAACAATGAGGATATTCATACTAAAACTGCATCCGAAGTATTTAATGTACCTATAGAAGAGGTTACATCACAAATGAGAAGTAATGCTAAAGCAGTAAACTTCGGCATAGTATATGGTATTGGAGAATTTAGTCTAGCAAAAGATATAAATGTATCTAGAAAAGAAGCTAAAACCTATATAGAAACTTATTTTGCAAGATATCCAAATGTTAAAAAATACATGGAAGATATAGTAGTTGAAGCTGAAAAAAATAGTAGCGTTTCTACAATTTTGAATAGAAGAAGATTTATATTTGAAATAAACTCTTCCAATAAAATTGTACAGTCTTTTGGAAAAAGACTTGCCATGAATACTCCTATTCAGGGTAGTGCGGCAGATATTATTAAACTTGCAATGGTAAATGTATTCCATAAATTAAAAGAAGAAGGCTTAAAGAGTACACTAATACTCCAAGTACACGATGAATTAATACTAAATGTGTATAAGGATGAGCTTGAGCGAGTTGAGGATTTAGTAAAGCAGCAGATGGAAAATGTTATTGAACTTTCAGTTCCTCTTGAAGTAGAAATAAGCATAGGGGACACATGGTATGAGGCAAAATAATTGAGAGTTAAACCTAAACTTTAAAGTAGAAAGAGCGGGGGTAAAAAAAGTGCTAAAAGTCGGAATAACGGGTGGTATAGGTAGTGGAAAGAGTACGGTAACTAATATGATCAGAAATAAATGCTTTAAAGTTATTGATGCAGATATTGTAGCTAAAGAGATTTTTATATTATACCCTGAGGTGCTTAATCAAATTAAGGTGGAATTTGGTTGTGAATTTTTTAGTGAAGATGGTAAACTTATGAGGAAAAAACTTGGAAACTATATATTTAAGAGCGAAGATAGGAGAAAAAAACTTGAAGGTATAATGATGCCCTTTATAATAAGTGAAATACACCTAAGATTAAAAAAACTAGAAGAAAACAATTGTAAATTATGCTTTTTAGATGCAGCTACTTTAATAGAAAATAATTTACATACTATTATGGACCAAACTATACTAGTGCTCGTAGGTAGGGAAGTGCAAATCCAAAGAGTTATGTCTAGGGACAATTTAGAAATGGACGAAACAATGGATAGAATTAAAGCTCAAATGCCAATAGACGAAAAGAAAAAGTTTGCGGATTTTATTATTGATAATGAGGGAAGCCTTGAAAATACAAAGTTACAACTGGATTTTATTATTGTGCAGTTAGAAAGGTTTAGTGTGAAGATATGAAATTCAAAAGTATTTTTAAATATTTGATTTTAGTTTTTATTATAGTTATATTGTTTAATATAAAAAGTGTTTTTAAATATTTCTACCCAGTAAAATATGAAAACCATATAATTACGTATTCGCAGAAGTATGATGTAGACCCCCAGTTAGTTGCAGCGGTGATTAGAACAGAAAGTAATTTTAATGAAGATGCTGTTTCTCATAAAGATGCTATTGGACTTATGCAGATAATGCCTGAAACAGGAGCTTGGATTGCTGAGAACATGGAGTTAAAGGATTTTGAGGTGAAGAAATTAGATGACCCTGAAATTAATATTGCTATGGGATGTTGGTATTTAAACAATTTGAACAATGAATTTGAGGGTAATATAGACTTGGTTTTAGCCGCCTATAATGGTGGTCGGGGAAATGTTCAAAAATGGCTTAAGGATGTTAGGTACTCAAAGGATGGAAAAACAATAGACAACATACCATTTGAAGAAACAGATAAATATGTAAAAAAAGTAAAGACCAACTATAATATTTATTTAAAGCTATATAATGATAAATTTCAGTAAAATGGATAAAAATTATTGACAGTTTACATAAAACTGATATATAATGAATCTTGTAGTTGTAAGGGCATATGTACATACAACTATGAGATTAATTATCCTTTAGGTTAAGCAATATTTGCGAGAGTGGCGGAATGGCAGACGCGCATGTTTAAGGGACATGTGGGAGACCGTACGGGTTCAAGTCCCGTCTTTCGCACCAAGTTAAGAATTATGGTACCAACACTTTAAAAGGCACTAGCTATAAACGGTTAGTGCCTTTTTTTATGCATTTTTAAATTTCGTCTATAATGAATTTTTAAATGAAATATGGCAAAACTAACATCTAAGAGAGGTGTTGTTTATGAAAAATAAAAAGAGTAAACCAAATGGCAAAAAGGAGAAATCCTTTAAGGGCAAAGAAAATAACCCAGTTACTATGAATGGAGATAGTAACATGGAGAAACCTGTAAGAGGATTAAAGTAGAAGTTTTAATAAATAAACAGTTCTATGAAGTGGGTGTAATTACATCCGCTTTATTTTTTTTTGGTATTATTATATTTTATTATAAAGTTAGTATCAAAACAATGATTCTAGCATAAATTGTTAATGTATTAGTAATATGGTAGATAGGGAGGAAAATGATGAATGTAGACCACAGAGGTATTGAGGATGTAGAGGATATAGAAGAATATGACATGGTCCCACTAGAATCTATGATGCAGGGATTTGGCCAAATGTATAGCAGGCCGATTGCGGGTATGAACTCGAACATGGGATTGGATATGGGCATGGACCCAAGTATGGCGATGGCAAATGGATATATGCAGGATCCGAATATGGAAATGTACCCATTAATGGAAATGGATCAATTTAATAACGAAGGTGTGTTTATGAATGGATCTAATCCAATGGGATTACCATATGGAGAGGCAGATATGAGTGCTTATGAAGATATGGGATTAAGGGAACAAGACATGTATGAGGATAGAAAACCTTATAACG
>JANZQE010000585.1:0-4068 GCA_038040705.1 Clostridium sp.
TTTAGTCTAACCCCTTCTATAATAGTTATTCCCTTATTAAAAAGAATCTTATGAGTTTCATGCTCTGGCTGAGCCCTTTCTATTCCAAAAGAATCTATTGCTACGCCAATTACTCCTTTTTCAGCTAGATACTCAGCTCCAATTTTTTTAACATAAACAAAATTAGGATCAAATTCTTCCGTGAAGGAATTTCTAGTTTTAAGCAATATGAATTCACCACGCTTAATGCTTTTTTCCACAAGATCTTCCTTGTTTATCCCATCATAAACATTTGTTAAATCCAGAACTCTACATCTTCTAATAAGTTTAGTCAAATCAATAGCATCAATTGTATCACCCATATCATCTACGTGATACGGGGCATCAACATGAGTTCCTGTATGTAAATTCATACACATACTAGATTCATTAATGCTATCCTTTGGAATTTTCCTATCAAATTTAATTACTGGTCTTTTTTCCTCTATATTCTTGTATACTCCCATATTTTTTTCAATAGTCATAGAGATGTCATAAATAATCATTAATATTCCTCCTTAATCATCTTCTGCAATATTCCACCATTGCCTACCATCCTTTTCTATTAGATCTAGTGCACCGCGAGGCCCCTGCGACCCTGCTGTGTAATTAGGATAATTTGGTATATTATTTTCAAATTCCTTTTCTATACTTTTAATAAATTTCCAAGAATATTCAATTTCATCCCATCTAGTAAATAGCGATGAGTTATTTCTACTTGCTTCAAGTATTAGCCTCTCATAGGCCTCAGGTGAATCATTTAAATTCCTGCAGCTTTGACAATAATCAAGCTGAACTTTTTCCATTTTAAACTCACTTCCAGGTTTTTTAGCATTAATCTGGAAGAAAAAACCTTCATCTGGCTGTATTTTTATAACCAAAAGATTATGTGAAATTCCATTAAATTCCTTGTAATAATTAATTCCGGGAAGTTTTTTAAACTGAATAACTATTTCAGTACTTTTAGTATTCATCCTTTTTCCTGCTCTAATATATATAGGCACTCCTCCAAAGCGAAAATTATCAATGCAAGTCTTTAAAGCTATAAAAGTATCTGTATTGGAAGTTTCGGATACTCTATCTTCGTCTCTATACCCTACCACTTTCTTGCCATTAATAACTCCCGGACCGTATTGACCTCGAACTATATTCTGCTTAAAAGATTCAGTGGTAAAATGCCTTAATGATCGTAACACCTTAACTTTTTCATCTCTTATAGATTCAGGTTCAAAATCCACTGGAGGTTCCATAGCGATCATCGTTAGTATTTGTAAAATATGATTTTGAAGCATATCTTTTAAAACACCTGAATTTTCATAATATGCCCCTCTGTTCTCTACTCCTAAAACTTCACTAGCAGTAATTTGGATATTATCAATATAATTTGCATTCCATAATGGCTCAAATAATGAATTACCAAATCTAATTGCCAATATATTTTGGATCATTTCTTTTCCTAGATAGTGATCTATTCTAAATATATCTTTCACGGGCATAAGCTTAGATATATTTTGATTTAAAATTCTAGCGGTTTCTAGATTTGATCCAAAAGGTTTTTCTATCATTATCCTTTGCCAACCAATATCTTTACAAACCATATCATTGTTTTTTAAATTTCTAATTATTTCTTCAAAAAATTCTGGTGCAACTGCTAAATAATATAATCTTTTTCCTCCAGTTAAGTACTTATTCTCCATTACTTCTAGATATAAATCTAAATCCCTGTACCCATCATTACCTGATGTGAAATCAAATGTTTTATAAAAAATCCTCTTACTAAATTTAAGCCACAACTCATCATTTATAGGAAATCTTGAGAATTGGTTCACATAATCATATATATCTCGTCTGTATTCCTCATTTGTTTTTTCCCGTCTTCCTATAGATACTATTGTAAAATTTTCAGGTAATCTTTCCTCGTACATTAAACTAAAAATAGCTGGCATAAGTTTTCTTTTTGTAAGATCACCAGTTCCACCAAAAATTACAAACATACTTGAAAGCTCTTCATTGATATTTTTCCCCATTCAAAGTGCTCCTTTCTGTATTTAAAAATCGTTAACAGTATTTAGGTATTTTTCTTTATACTAGTAATATACCACAAACTTATCAGATGCGTTCAGAATTCGCTTTTTAAAATTTCATAAAGATAAAACTCTAAGGCATCCCTCAGAGTTCTATCTTTACCATTACTATATTCTTATATAAAATTATATCTTATCTTTTGCTTAATTCTACTAACGCACATCCCTCTATTGCCTCAATTCCATTATCCATGCAAAAGTTAAGTATTTCATCACTTTCAGCTCCTGGTTGGATAAGTACTTTATCTATTTTTAGCTCATGAGCTTCCTTAATAATTTCAATACCTTTAATTGGATTAATGCATAAATCTAAAACTTCTATTTTATATGGTATATCTTTTAGACTATTATAAACTTCATCACTATCAACAGATGGTTTCAAACCCACTGCGTTAAATCCATTTTCTTTTAAGGAACTTAATATTTTATGAGCATACTTTAAACGGTTTAATACATCCCCAACTACAACCCAGTTTTTGTATTCTAAAAATTCACTAGCTATCAATATTATCATCTCCTATTAAAATTCTTCTACATATAATTATTATACCTCTTTTGAGTACTTTTTATATGAGTTCCACGAAAATATTGAAAACCATGTAAATATTTCGAACTTTTTTATACTGGGAAGAAAATGGGTATAAAAAGTATTGCACTTAATATGATACATATCCCTGTAACACTAGTGCCCCTAAGTATATATTTAATACCTGTTTTGTTATATTTATCATTTTTAAGATACCTTACACCGGTAATCCAAAAAACTAATGCAGTTATTGTTAATATAGTAACCATTATAAACAATATTTTAAGCATTTTAACCTCCAAAGATTTTATATTTACTATAAGTCATAATTACATTTTATATTACATTTCTATACTTTTTATAAACAAAGTATAAACATTTGTTAATATTTAGATTTAATGTTTTATATTATAACAGCATGCTAAAAGGACCCTAGCAGTTTTGCTAGAGTCCTCTATTTTGGTTCGAATTATTTAAATACTACAATACGCTCTTCTAATGGCTCAAATTGAAAATTTTGCTATTTTTAAAGCACTCTCCATACTTTTAGCTGATGCTATAAACCCTGCTTTGTGACAAAATATAGCGTCATCTATTTTAATTATAGAATTTATCTCTTCACTTGATTTTCCTCTAATAGATTCTAATATATCTTTTCTTGCTTCAAAAGTATCTGGGGTTTTTTTAACAGTCTGTATCTTATACTCTACATTATTGTCATCTGGTGAAATAACGAATAACACCTCAGTATTTATATCTATTTTAAGTAACTGTTGGAGCCAAGGGCAACCGTTTTTCAAAACCATTATTTCTTTAATGTCTCTATTTTGAAAGGCTTCATTTACTATTCCCCTTGCTTTTATAACAGAAACTTGCCTACCTATTATTCTTTTTATAAGCTCAGTCGCATATCTAACAGCTTCTTCAAATGCCTCATCTTTTGAAGAAGTAGAATCCCATGATGGATTAAAACTTTGGATAATATCGCTTATTGATGTTACTCTGATTTCTGACTTTATATCTATGCCATTATCTGTAGCGTCAATTCCCTGCAATATGTTTTTATCAACATGGTCAAAGATTGATAATATATCATCTTCATCAAACTCAAAATTAAACTTTTGTATTACACGCGGCCCAAATTCTCTCCAAACTAAACCACTAGCAGCATAGGGAACATCGTTTTCTCTTATTTCTTTATTTAATTGGTGATGGTCGAATTCTCCAAGTCCTATATCATAAACAAAGTCTAGTTTATTAAGTATATCTTCATCTCTTGTTCTTGTTACCTTTATATCTCCTAATAGTAGTCTGAGTATAGCGGTAGCCATTACATCGTCTGCATGAAATTTACCACTATGCGTTCCTAAAGTTGTAATATTTTTTTCATTAATCATAAGTTACCTCTTTCGTATTTATATTATAAATATATTTATAACT
>JANZQE010000586.1:0-4287 GCA_038040705.1 Clostridium sp.
TCAAAAAATGCTATTTCTAATTTCAATTTAAGTGTTATCACAAAGAAGCTTATGGAAGATTATGAAGCCATAATCTTCATAAGTTCTACTGGTATTGCAGTTAGAGCTATAGCTCCATATTTAAAAAATAAGGCTACAGATCCAGCAGTAATAGTAATTGATACAACTGGTTCTTGTGTAATTAGTTTAGTTAGCGGGCATTTAGGGGGAGCAAATGAGCTCACTTTAAAGGTGGCGCAGTGTATTAGGGCTCTGCCTGTAATTACTACGGCTACGGATAACCTGGGACTTATAGCACCAGATATCATTGCAAAAGACAACCATTTAGTGATAGATGATTTGAAAAAGGCTAAGAGTATTTCTTCAAAGCTTGTAGCAGGAAGAAAAGTAGCCTTTTTAGATGAAGCTAAGGAGATTCCTATTCCAAAGGGGTATGAAGAAAGTACTGAAGGGGCAGAAGGTCTTGTATATGTTACTAATAAAAAGGATTCAAAAGTGGAAGAAGAATTCAATAAATACGAAAGCCTAAAGTTAATAAGAAGAAACATAGTGCTTGGAATAGGATGTAAAAAAAACTTCTCGGTAGTTAAAATGAGAGAGAGTGTTTTAAACATATTAGATCAGCATAATGTGGACATTAGGTCCGTTAAGATTGTTACTACTGTAGAGGTTAAAAGAAATGAAATTGCTATTTTAGAACTTAATGAATTTTTAAAAAGTGAACTTAGTATATGGAGTCTAGAAGAAATTAAAAAAGTTCATCACAAATATATCGGAAGTGATTTCGTAGAAAAAACTATTGGAGTTCGGGCAGTTTGTGAGCCTTGTGTTGAACTAAGTAAGGGTACGCTCCTAACAGAGAAGATAGCTTGCGACGGCATGACAATTTGCATAGGAGAAATACAAAATAAATAGCAATATATATGGAGGGATAACATGGGAAAGTTATACGTAATAGGTATAGGTCCAGGTGGGCTTGAACATATGACATTAAAGGCAATTAAGGCTATAGAAGAAAGCCAAGTTGTAGTAGGTTACAGTAAATATATTGATTTTATAAAACCACTTTTAGAGGGTAAAGAGCTTTATTCCACTGGAATGAAGGGGGAAGAAGTGAGATGCACTCATGCACTAAAAGAGGCAGAGAACAAAGTTGTTTCTATAATAAGTACTGGAGATTCAGGTATATATGGTATGGCTGGATTAATACTTCAGTTAAATACATTAGATAATGTAGAAGTTGAGGTAATTCCTGGAGTTACAGCGTCATCTGCAGCTGCATCAGTGGTTGGAGCTCCTCTAATGCATGATAATTGTAATATTAGTTTAAGTGATTTAATGACCTCTTATGATTTAATAAAAAAGAGAGTTTCACTTGCAGCAGAAGGAGATTTTGTAATTTCATTATATAATCCAAGGAGCATGGGCAGACCAAAGTATTTAAGAGAATGTATAAATTTGATTGCTGTACATAGACAAGAAACAACTCCAGTGGCTGTGGTTAAAAATGCACTAAGAGATGGACAAGAGATTAGACTATTCACATTAGGTACCTTTGAGGAAAGTGTTGTTGATATGTTTTCCATAGTCATTATAGGAAACAGTCAAAGTTATATTAAAAATGGTAAATTTATAACTCCTAGAGGATATTCCTCTACGGGCACGGAGTAATATGATAGCATTATTTTTAGGAACCTCAGAGGGTAAAAAAATACTATCTCTACTAAACACTTTTACTGAAGATATTTTTATTTCAACAGCCACCTGTTATGGGGGAGAGCTTTTAAGAGATTATAAATATAAGGTTTTAAATACGGCTCCACTAGATAAAGTAAGATTAGCTAAGGCTTTTAAAGAAAACAATATAAGAGTAGTAGTAGATGGTTCGCACCCATATGCAACGGAAATTACAAAGACACTAATGGATTTATGCACAGAGCATAACATCGATTATATTAGATATGAGAGACCTTCTGTTATTGATAAATTCAAGAATCATAAGGAAATAATTAGGATTTGCGGATATGAACAGCTATTAGAAATGGCAAAAAATATTAAAGGAACCATATTAAATACTACAGGAAGTAGAAATATAAAGAAACTCATGGATCTTGGAATGGAAAACAGAATAGTTCATAGGGTACTTCCATCCATAGAAGTTATGCAGGAATACTTTTCCCTAGGGCTTGAGGTCGAGGATATCATAGCTATAAAAGGCCCCACTAGCTATGATTTAAATTGTAGCTTTATTAAAGAGTATGAAGCTGAGGCAATTATTTTAAAGGATAGTGGAGTGCAGGGTGGTACAGAAGAAAAGTTAAAAGCTGCAATTGATTTAGGGATAACTGCTTTTGTAATAGATAGAAGTGTGGTAACCTATGAAAATTCATTTAATAATGAAGATGAACTTGTTGAATATATTAGGAAGACATACTGGAGGGGGTAAATAGGTGAAAACGAAAAAGCTTGTTTTAGCTGCACTTTTTATAGCACTTAGTTTTGTAGGGGCGAATATAAAAATAATGGGTTCAATAGCCTTTGATTCCATGCCTGGGTTTTTAGGAGCCATAATACTAGGACCTTTTTACGGAGCGTTAATAGGGGCCCTAGGACATTTTCTAACTGCTCTTACTAGTGGGTTCCCACTATCACTACCTGTTCATTTGATTACTATGGTGGGTATGGGGGTAACTATGCTGGTGTTTGGATATGTATTCAAATATTTTTTATCGAAAAACTATTTTGTAGCAATCATACTTTCACTAACTTCCGCAGTTATGATAAATGGACCATTGTTAATACTTATACTATCACCACTACTAATACCTGTTTTAGGTAAAGCTGTGCTTATAGGAATGGTGCCTGTACTTTCAGGAGTAGCTGCATTAAATATTATTATGGCACAAGTAATACATAAGATTTTACCAAAACGGTATAAATCATGGAAGTAAAAAAAGTAAGAGATTTAACTCTTATAAAAATTGATAAAGACAAGACTATGGTAGTAGCCTGTGATAGTTGTGGAAGTGTTGGAATGAAAGAGGGGGATTCATTAAAAGTGAACCCTTTTTACACAGGTAAATATACTGCTAGGGCTGCCCTACTAGAAGTATTATGCACTGGGGCAGAAATTGTTACTGTAGTAGATGCTATTTGTAACGAAATGAAATCCACAGGTGAAAAAATAATTAGAGGTATAGAAGAAGAACTTAACGCCG
This sequence comes from Clostridium sp., assembly GCA_038040705.1. GTDB lineage: Bacteria > Bacillota > Clostridia > Clostridiales > Clostridiaceae > Clostridium_AD. The sequence continues at coordinate 3,219 of JANZQE010000586.1, forward strand.
CAGGTATAAGTAGAGTTGTTCTTACTGGAAGCACAGAAGAAAATTTTCCTACAGTGTCTACTGCGCTAGGCATAACTGTTATAGGAATAGCAGAAACTAAAGTTTTAAAAGTGAATAGTGTAAAAGATAATTCTATAGTGGTTTCAATAGGACTGCCTAAGGTGGGGGAAGAAGTCAAAGTAAATAATGATGAAGATATTGTGCATTACAGCGATATTGAAATTCTTCTAAATACGAAGGGTGTTTATGAAATAATCCCTGTAGGATCTAAGGGTATATTTAATGAAGCCTGTCAGCTTGCAAAAAACAATAGTATGAAGCTAAAAATCGAGGAAAATATTAATGTGGATATTATGAAAAGTGCAGGTCCAAGTACAGTTGTTATTGCTGCAGTTTCGGATAAAGTTATGGACAATATAAAACATTTAAGGAATTTTAATATTATAGGAAGTATAACAACTAAATAGGATGTATTTTTAGTATATAAGGAGCCGCCAGATAATTATTCTAGGGGCTCTTATCTTATTTTAATTACTAATAAATATCTGAAAGTTCTACTCGTATATTTTCATTTTTAATGGGTAATTTGCTAGTGTATAGGTTGCTCTCTTGAAGTATCTTTCTTGAAGGTAGTTTAACTGTAAATTTACTACCTTTCCCAAATTCACTTTCAACATTTATGCTACCACCATGTAACTCTGCAATCGACTTAACTAAACTTAAGCCAATACCTGTACCTTCTGAATTTTTTGACAGTGATTTATCTACCTGATTAAATCTCTCGAAAATCATATCTAAGTTCTTATCTTCAATGCCAATACCATTATCTTTTACTGATATTTCAACAAATTCATTCTTATCTTTAATAGTCACAAATATTTCATCACCGACCTCTGAAAATTTTATCGCATTTGATATAAGATTTAAAACTATCCTATCAATCGCTTCGGGGTCACAAGCAATAATATATTCTTCCATATCAGTATCAAAAATAATATTTATGCCTTTGACATCAGTGAAATTAGTTACAGACATCACTATATCTTCTACAATGACAACTATATCGTTA
>JANZQE010000587.1:0-8298 GCA_038040705.1 Clostridium sp.
CTGGGTTTGATAGTGCTAGTTTTTGGAAAAAAAGCTTTACTGCAGGGTCTATAATAACGAGCTCTTCTACTGGCGCTGTTATTCCAACAGGAACTAGAGTTGTGTCAACTAACAATGATGGAACCGGAGTTGTTGTTTCTGCTAGTGTTGTTGTTGCCAACGTTGGAAGTACTATAGCCGTGTCGGGCATAACTGGTTTTATACCTGTTGGTGCAACAGTTACAGGTGCTGGTATAGCAGCGGGTACTACAGTCGTTTCAACACAAGAACCAACTCCAGGGTTTTACTCTGTTTTATTGTCTCACAGCGCCTCAGTGCAACAAGCCGCTGTAATAACATTTACTTTATCGGGTAGTACAGACGCAACTATAACGCTTAGTAATAATGTAACATTAGCTGCTGGAGATGTAATTGAATTAAATCCAGCGGGTGATATTCAAGATACTACTAGTATTATAGAATACCCAAACCACTCTGTAAAACAAAATAGAAACTATCAAGTAGGTTTTGTGCTTTCAGATAGATACGGAAGACAATCAAGTGTTATACTTTCAAATAGTTTAAGTTCTGTTTTTTCTAGAGGTGTTGAATTTAAAGGTTCTACTATATACTCTGCATACAACCCTGATTCTGTAATTCAATCTGAGTGGCCTGGAAATTCTTTAAAAGTTTCTTTCAATAGCTCAATAGGCCCTGTTAATAAAAACACAACAACCGGCTGGCCTGGACTGTATGACGGTGATCCCGACAGTGAAGACTATAATCCTCTTGGATGGTATTCTTGGAAAATAGTAGTTAAACAAACTGAGCAAGAATATTACAACGTTTATTTGCCTGGTATAATGGCCTCTTATCCTAACAACACGACTTTAGAGCTGGGAAAAACATCTCACACGGTTCTTATAAATGATAATATAAATAAAATACCAAGAGATTTAAGTCAAGTTGGCCCGCAGCAGAAACAATTTAGAAGTTCTGTAGAGGTTTATGGAAGAGTAGAAAACAACGTTGATAGTACCCTTAATCTTTCTAATAACAGACCTTATTATCCAGGAATAAAACCAGACACAGTTTCTATTATATCTACATTAAGTGATTTGTTTGATTTTAGCCCTTTGATATCTGAAAGGCCGGATTTCTTTCCACAATTTTACTCTTATAATTCAGATCCTTTAATAGCTAGGATATCAACTGAAAATAAAATAGGGCAAATAGCAAGTACGGACCTTATCACAGGAAGTGGTATTGTTGACTTAAATTTAACTCCTCCATCAGGCGGAACCGATAATCAAGTTACGCTAGCTGATATTCAAGGTACCATTATTAATGGCATGTTGGTTAGAGGTGGTGGTTTAGCAGAAGGAACAAAAGTAGTAAGTCCTGGCCTTGTTGGCAGTATAGTAACTTTGTCTACCGATATTGGATCTGGCAGTGGTGGCTCAGGTACTGGATACAATCCTAGCAATATGTTTAGAGAAAGCGATGTGCTAACTTTCTTTGAAGACCCAGAAGAAGACCCGCTCGGCCTTCAGTACTTAGCTGTTTATGAAACACAAGCAGTCGATAGCTTGTTAGATATATTTTGGGAAACATCATCTAATGGTTTAATATCTGAATTAAACGAAGCTGTGTTAAGTGAAAATGTTGGCGCGTTTGATCTCACGGGTTTTAATGATTTGCTTTTCTTTGAAGACTTAACTATAGGTAGTGACATAATAAGCGGTCTAGGCATGACTGCTCAAGACGTGTTCGGAAATGACATACCAGCTGCTGATTTTTCTATAGAACTAGCGTCTCCTTCTGGCGGCTTTGCTATTACAGATGCTTCTGGCGCAGATAGAACTCAAGACTTTGAGTTGGTTGAAACATCTCCAGGTTCTGGTTTTTATAAAATAAAAACACTTTCATTATTTGTATTTTTAGCAGACTCAGCTCCACGAGAATTTAGCTTTAACTTTAGAATTATAAACTTAAGCACTGGGAGTGAATCGTTTTTTACCAGAGATGCACAACTTAGAAATGTAAAGCCTGAATTCATAAATTGTTTGTCTACGCCAGGTTATCTTTGTGAAAATGGACCTGTAGTTCCTCAAGTAGTAATTAACCAGGAGGATTCCATAGTGTTGAGTATAATAGAAGGTGAAAACGGATCTGCTTTTTTCAGTGACGGTACAACTGGCCCTAACGGCAATAAGTTTAAGGGAGGAAAGGGTCTTCAGTTTGAGATAGTAGGTCAAGTTCGAACGAATTTATTGACCACTTGTGCTGGTCCTGCTAGCGTGCAAAATGTTTTGGATGGTGTTTATGATACAGGATTTGGAGAATTACCTTTACCGGAAGGTCCTTTTACTATAAATACTACATCAGCTACTAGCAACTTGATAAACAATGGTGTTACTTTTGCTACTTTAAATAAACCAGATGTAACAAAACCTATTTTTGGGTTTCAAGAAGTTAATAAGGGCTATCAAGATTGGGCTGTTTATTTGCAGATAAAAGACGCTAGCGGATCAGTATCTTCATTACCTAACCCTGTGCTAGAAGCTGATTTATGTAGGATTATTGTTAGAATAAATTATTCTTTAATACCTAGAGACATGTACCAACCTTTTATAACTCCTAGAGCGTTAGCAGGAGGAACTTTATCAGACCCTGACACTTACGTAGACTCAACAGCTGAAGTTGTAGCGGTGGTTAACACTACTAGGTTTGAGATAAAAAATTTATCAGGTGATAATGTATATTTTGGTTTAAGTGCAGTAGGTTTTCAAGGAACTGGGCCAATATATACAACTGGAACCCTTTTTGCTAATGCGGCAGTAAACACACCCGACGAATTTACCCCTGCAGGTGGACCTCTTGGTGATGATATTTACTCTACTAATCTACAACTAGGGGGTGGGGAATTTAACACACAATTTTGGTATCCTCCCAACGCTAAGGTGCTAGGAGGTTCAGTGGTTGGTGACAACCCTAGAGTTGAAACTGTTGATTATATAGACGCAGATTTTAGTGATCCTTTTTCAATAAGTGATTTTGGAACCAAAGCATTTGTAAACACTTTTACACCTCACAATGTAACCGCGGGTGATATAATTAGCTTTACAAGCGGTAGATGGCTAGTTACTGCCCCAGGCAACACTGGTCAATCATATACAAAACCAGTATTTCCTAGACAAGTATTTGGTCCTTCTGCTCCTTTTATTTCACCAATTACAGGAGATCAACTAACCCAACAAGAAATGTGCGACCTGGTAATAAACGGCTCTCCAGCAAAAATTCCAAATTCTTGTCAATTTTATCAAGGTCTAACTGAAAGAATTGACCAACTTCCTACAGATCCTTTTAATTTTATAGTATTATTGGGGATTACTACAGGAACTTCTGGTATGATTCCACCTGGGTCAGAACTTGGAGGAACAGTTAATGGGTGTAGCGAAAATTGTCAACCAGGATAATAAAGTTAAAATTTTAAAAAATAAGTGATAATATAATATGGCGGCAATAATAGAGGTAAAATTTTTTAACACTTTTATTCTTAAAAAGAGTAATGGAGGGGCGGGAGAATCAGCAGGCACAGCGATATGGAATGGATCTTTTGGTATACCTCAAGAGTTGGGTGGATATAAAAGAACTTCACCTCAAGCCGGTGTAAGTGATGACCCTAACAATTGGGCTATAGAAGAATCTAGAGTTAGAGGTGGTTTTAATAATACGTCTACAGACTACGGGGCTAAAGCTTATTTAGTAGAAGATGAACCTAATCAGTCAGATAAAATAAATACATTAATATATTCTGGCATATTCAACTCTAGAACTGGTATTAATAAAACAAATGTTTTTAGCGTAGGAGAAGATATAACTAAAAGCTTAGATCCGGTTAACGGCTCTGTACAAAAACTCTACGCTGAAGATACTAATTTAAATATATTTCAAGAATTAAAAGTAAGTAGAGCATTGATAGATAAAGATGCTATATACTCAGCAGAAGGCGGGGGAACTGTAACTTCATCAACTTTAGTTATTGGGGCTATTCAGCCCTACTTAGGTGATTACGGAATATCAACAAACCCCGAAAGCTTTGCTATTTATGGATTTAATAAGTACTTTTCAGACTCAAATAAAAACGTCATATTAAGACTTTCCAGAAGTGGTATTGACGAAATATCTTCACTGGGTATGAAAGACTACTTTAGAGACGAGTTAAATAGAATAAAAGTAGCTTCTAGTCCAGGTAAAGTAATAGGTGGTTGGGACATATATACTAGTCAGTATTTTATTTCAACGCAAAAAAACGCACAGTTAACTAGTATTCAACAAGATTTTAAAAACACAACCTTAGCTTGGGACGAAAGGATAAACGGTTGGACTAGCTTTTTTAGTTTTAAACCTGATCAAATATTTAGCATTAGAAATCAGATGTATACCACAAAAGATGGAGGACTTTGGCTTCATAACTCTAATGAAAACATAATAGGTCAAGCTTCGGTTGTAGGCGATACGTTTAGCACTAATGTTTTTTTAATAGACAATATACTAGGTGATATAAGACTAGGAGATATCGTGTATGGACCTAATGTATCAGGCGGTACATTTGTTACAGGTAAAAGAACCACTGCTACTGGCGTTGAAGTAGCTCTTAATGTAGTTAGTTCACTAACCGATAATACTCAACTTAATTTTAGTAATTTAGCAAGAAATAAATTCTATGGCGTTAACAATAATTCAAGCATAACATTTGTATTTAACGACAACCCTAGCGTTTCTAAAACCTTTAAAACCATAAACTACGAGGGCTATAATGGTTGGCAAGTTGATTCTTTTGTTTCAGATCCAGTAGGTGAAGACAACTTAAATAACAGCTATTCTTTTTCTAACGACTCAACAAGTAGTGTTTTAAGTTACGACGAAGGTCAGTACACTGTAGGTAGAGAAATTCTTAGATCTGGTTTTGATCGAAAGGAAAATAAATACTATGCATACTTAAAAAACTCAAGCACTCCTGTAGCTAGAGAAATACATTTTGGAGAAGAAATTACTGGTATAAAAGCTTTTTACGCTGTAGTTAAAATGTCAAATGATGTTTCAACAGATTTTGGTGGTGAAAAACAATTGTTTCAAGTTGGTTCTGAGTATAGTTTTAATAATGGATATTAATGGACAAAATAGTAAAAAAAATAAGAAACAGCATATTAGATTTTCAAGAGTCTTTAAGTAATCTGCCTGAAGGCCAAGTTGCTTTTGGAGATAGTGACATTTGCCCTGTAACAAATACATTTGCAGATGGAATGCATGTAAGACAAATCGAGATTCCTAAAGGTATATTTGCTATAGGTAAAATACATTTAAAAGAACATGTTAGTTTTTTATTAAAAGGTAAAATGGTAATTGTTGACGAAGAAAATGGTAGACAAACAATAGAAGCACCAGCTACAATAATATCTCAGCCAGGTGTTAAAAGAGCTGTCTACGCTATTGAGGATTGCGTATTCACTAACGTCTTTCACAATCCATCAAATGATAAAAACATTAAAGTTTTAGAAAAAAATAATGTGGTAGATACTTACGATGAGTATTATGTTCAACTAGAAAACGCAAAACTAATAAAAGAAAAAATATGAGTTATATAGCAGTAGTAGGCGGGGTTGCTTCCATAGCTGGAGGACTTTTTGCATCAAGCGCGGCTAAAAAAGCAGCAAGAGCGGAAGCTAGAAGAAAAGCGGCATTGAAAAAGAAGCTAAACGCATTAGAAGCTAACAGGCAAGATGTAATAAACCCGTATGTAGGTATTACAAACTTAAGCAGTATGATAACAAACCCGTTCTCTAACTTAAGTGTAGCTACGGGAGCAGCTGAAATGGCGATAGAGCAAGCAGATATTTCGCTATCAAATACACTAGACACTGTTAGATCAACTGGAGCTAGTGCCGGTGGAGCCACTGCTTTAGCTCAAGCAGCTCTACAATCTAAGAAAGGTGTTGCGGCGAGCATTGAAATGCAAGAAAAACAAAACGAAGATAAAAGAGCACTTGGTAAACAACAGCAAGAAAAAGCTGAAGTAGCTGAGGCACAACGTATTCAATCAGCTGATGCAGCTGGAAAGCAGTTTGTTTTTTCAGCTACTGAAAGTAGACAGCAAGGTCAAATAGATAGAACTTACGCAGAAATGATGGGCGCGGCTCAAGCTGAGGCTCAAGCCAAGGCTGATCAAACAGGTGCTATAACCGGAATGATTGGATCTTTAGGAGGAATCGGCGCTTCACGTATATAAAAAATAAAAAATGGAAAACAACTTATATCAAAACCTTTTCTTACAGCAGTTTAATGAAAGCAATTCTATCGCTTATAACGAGAGCTTTGTTTCTAGCTCAAGTGATTACAACTTTCAACTACTAGACAACGCTTATAGAAACGCAGGTAAAATATACGCTAAGTTAAAAATAGCTATAGAAACTAATAACTGTATGTCTGAAGACTGTGCTTTAGAATTGACAGGAATAAAAAACTTAGAAGAATCTCCACAAGCTTCTTTAGATTTTTTATCCTCACTTATAGCAGAACTTAGCGTAACAGAGGAGTCTAATTTTGACCCTAATAACAACTACAAGTACACGGTGGCTAATAGCTTAATGAGCGGTAGACCTGGGTTTTCAAAAACTGATGGCTATAATGCTTACTTAGACTTATTACCAGATGGATCTCAGCAAGTGGTTTTTATTGGACCCGCTCTTAAAGAACCTTTGGTTATAAACAGTTCTGCGCTAACGGCTTTGACAAGATCAGATACATCTTTAATTGCGTCAACTCCAGATATAAACAAAGATATGCTTAGATTATTAACTGAAGTTGGTTTATTTTCACCAGATATGATTGGAGAAAATAAAGAATTAACAGCGTCGGCTAAAATAACTGAAGAATATGTAATGATGAATCCAGACGGTTCTTTTGATTATGAAATTATAGACTTGGGCGACGGCAAAGGTAGAAACGTACTTAAGTATGACCTGGAGAAAATAGAAAAAAAAGTGTCTCCGTTTATAAATGCTGAGGTTTCTGGTTTAATGAGCTCTGAGCAAGACGTAATTGCAGCTTGGAACGTTTATATATCTAAAGACACAAGTGTTGAAGAGGACGCTCAGATGGCTCAGAACGCTAACGCTGGAGCATCAAGCTGGAGCTATGAAGAAGATCTACCATTACAACAAGACAAGAAAGTTTTATTTGAAATAAAATACAAAGAATACTTTATGAATAATTATCTAAAACAATTTACAACTAACCAATTACCAACGGTTAAGGAAGATGCAGCAGTGTTTGATTTAGCAGAAGCTAAAAAAGCAAAGGCTCAGAAATTTTTAGATGATAACAACTTAAATTAAATTAAATGAACGAATTACAATTCTACACGTCGTCTATTCCAGATTCAAACCCTAATAAAGCCGAGCTTATTAAGCAGTGGAAAATAAAAAACAAATGGGGTCAGCAAGAAGTTAAAGAAGTAGTTGAAGCTCCTGTTAAAGAAGTAAAGACAAACGGTGCTGCGGAAACAGATGCGGCTGTAGTACCGACGCCGGGAGCATCCGAGAGTTCAGATTCTGGAAGTGGAAATTTAAAATCTTCTCTGTTTGGTAAAAGTGATTTTCAAAAGTCTTACGAAAAACAAGATAAGCTAAATAAAGAGTACGAAAAAAACAAAGCAGATTACGAGGCTCACCTGGCTAGATTAAATAAAGTTTCTAAAATAGATGAAATTTACTCTCCAGGAGATGGCTATAATTATAGATTTAGTATTGACCCTGAATCAAACACTTTAAAGTACGAAGCAAAAACAGTTGAAAACGAAGAATTCAAAGTTAAAACTGGTATAGAAGCTTTTAACATAGCTAATATGCTTGGTCATTTAACTGAAGAAGAAAAAGAAACTTTAGCTAAAATAAACGCTCAAGATAAAGCTGAATCTGATAGGCAGAAAAAAAGACAAAAAGAGTTATTGGAAGCAGAAAAAAGCCAGTTAACAGCTATACCTTTAACTCAAGCTGTTGACGTGGAGCGGCCTTATATTTCTTTTTCTGATAAAAGCTTTAATTCATTGGCTCAAAATATTTTAAATTCTCAAAAATCTAACTTGGTTAAAGGAGATAAAAAAGTATCTGGTAAAGATCTTTTAAAATATGACCCTAACTCAGAAGATCAATCTCTTGCAGTTCCAGAAATTGATTTTGAAATAACCCAAGACAAAGTTGAAGACATAGTAAGCGGCCTTAATGTTCCTGAGGAAGAAAAAGCAGATATGCTTGC
>JANZQE010000588.1:0-2852 GCA_038040705.1 Clostridium sp.
AGTACTCATAGTTCATCTTATTTGCATCTGTTGTTGAAAAATTGAACTTTAATTCTTCAGCCAAAGCTAAATCTAATTCTTCTTTACTTATTTTTCCATACTTATACATATTTGAAAGAACGGCATTTGTTCTATTTGACGTGAACACCTCTTTATCCTTATATGCCTTAGATGTCAAAGTATATGAAAGGCTAGGATTTTGTGCAGCACTAGCAATAAAAGCATATTGTTTTAAGGACAAATCTTTTATAGAAACACCAAAATATTGCTGTGAAGCAGCTTCTATTCCGTGCGCTCTTCCTCCTAAAAAAATAGTATTTAGATAAGTTTCTAAAATTTTCTCTTTACTCAAAACTTTTTCTAGCTGGAGTGATAGTGTTATTTCTTGAACTTTCCGTTTTATGCTAGTTCTATTTTGCATAGAATCTTCTAAAAACATTCTATATTTTACTAATTGCTGAGTTATAGTAGAGGCCCCTTGAAGACTTTGGTCACTACCCGTTATTTTTATTTTTATATCATTAAATATAGCACCACCTAGTCTTTTTACGTCAATGCCAGGGTGCTCGTAGAATCTGAAATCTTCGATACTTATAAAGGCATCACTAAGAGTGGTTGGAACATCATCCATAGATATATTAACTCTTCGTTCTGATGTAATATATTCATCAATTTTTTTGCCTTTGTCATCTAATATTATTGAGGGTGAATCTAATTTTAAAAACTCATTAAGATCCAAGCTAGGAGCAGTTTTTACCATAGCTAGGACAACTCCTCCCACAGCTACGCCAATTATTAATGTTATAAAAAAGATGGCAAAAACAATGTTTCTAAATATTTTCCACCCATTTACCTTTTTTTTCTCCTGAGTAGTTTTATTATTATCCATTAAGTCTCCTCCTTTTATGCTCTGAAGCAGATGATATTTATCAATTGTTATCTTTATGCATATAAATTCACATTATTTAACTAAGATTAGCTTTTAATATTATAACATATAAAATATTGAATTAGGTATTCTATTTAATTCTTTACTTTAAAAGTGGTACATATAATAAAATATAACTTTAAATGGAGAGGATGAATATCAAAAAGAAAATTAAATATAAGATATTATTAATTATATTCATAATAATGATAAATTTTACTGTTTTCATTTACATTTTTGATAAAACGGTAATGCCAACAGTGATGGTAGTAGCGGATGCAGAAATGAGATCAAAAGCTACAGAGATTGTTAATAGAGCTATTATAAATGAGTATTCAAAACAATTTAACTATGATGAGATTATAAGAGTAGATAAAGACTTGGAAGGCAATATTGTAATGCTTAAAGCAGATACTTTAAAAATGAATAAAATAGCCAGCGATGTGGCTTTAGAATCGCAAAAACAATTAAAGGAATTAGGTGTGATAGGTATAAAGCTTCCAATAGGTTATATAACACGAAATAATATTCTATCTTATTATGGGCCTAATATAACCGTAAAAATGCAGCCTATAGGATATGTCGAAACTAAATACTCTTCCGAGTTCGAGAGTGCAGGTATAAACCAAACTAGACATAAAATTTATGTTAAAGTAAGGACTAGTGTTAGGGTAATTATTCCCTTGAGGAGCAATACTATTGAAGTAGCTCATGAAATACCAATTGCTGAAACTATTATAGTAGGGAAAATACCTAGTACTGCAATCCAATTAGATCTAAAAGGGGCGGGTTTTAATTTAGGTAATGGTGGTAGTGATTAAAATAAAAAAAAGTACGCTATTCACGTACTTTATTTTTATTTTTCTTCCCAATTAAATACATAGGGAATATTTCTATAATAGTCTCCATAATTTAAACCATATCCAACTACAAAAAGATCTGGAATTTCAAAACAACAATAATCAGGGGTTATATTAATTTTTCTTCGTAGAGGTTTATTTAAAAGAACACATGATTTAACTGAAGCAGCTCCTAAAGAACGAACCCGTGACATAACACAATCCATAGTTATACCAGTATCAACAATATCATCCACTATTAACACATCAAAACCTTCGATATTATCAGGGACGTCATTTACAACGTTTATTGAACCACAAGACTCCTCACCATTACCATAGCTTGAAGTTGTCATAAATCCTATTTTAGTTGGCACCGTGATTTGACGTACAAGGTCCGCAGTATATATAAAACTACCTCTTAATAGTGATAGAACATATAATTTTTTTCCATAATAATCTTTTGAAATCTCAGCGCCAAGTTGCTGGATTCTTTCATCAATTTGTTCTTTAGATATAAGAATATTTATTTTTTTATCTTCCAATGTTAATCCCACCCTCTAATTATATTTACAATATTGCTTCAATGGTATAAAATTATATGGTAGTTGTCAAGTATAAGAATAAGAAAGTTTATTGAAATATTATTAGAATGGAGTGATATAAAATGATATATGGAAATGTTAGCGGAGTTAAGAACTCAATTTTAAATAAATTAGAAGCTGTCTGTGAGATAAGACTTTCTAAAGATTGTATCTTATCTGAAGAACTAGTAGAGGTATTAGTACAGGTGACAAAAGATTTAGATAGAGAAGTCAGTGCTGCAATTGATAGAAAGGGAAACATAATAAGTGTGGCTATTGGTGACAGTAGCACAGTAGAGCTTCCTATAATTGACATAAGAGAAGGCAGATTATCTGGAGTAAAAATAATACACACTCATCCAAATGGGAATTCCAGATTGTCAGCACTGGATATGTCTGCACTTTTAAAATTAAAGTTAGATTGTATTGTAGCTATTGGAATAAAAGAAAATCAAAGTTTAAAGTATAATGTAGGTTTTTGTGGAATAGAAAATAATATTT
>JANZQE010000589.1:0-3282 GCA_038040705.1 Clostridium sp.
GCAAGACAACCATCGCTTGCTCCAATTATAAATGGTATCTGCGTATCAATCCCCAACATATCTGCGTACTTCTTTTCCATTCCTTTAAATGATTGTGTTGTTGATACTGGAGTTGACAATTTATCCTCACTTATACCTGCAATTTCTAATGAATTTTTATCCCATGAAAGTTCGTAAATATCGAACATACCAGTAGCAGACGCAATTGAATAATCCACAACGTATTTTCCAAATAATTTAAAGAAAACATATTCTTTAATAGAAATAAATTTATATGTATTTTTAAATACTTCCTTCATATTATCCCTCATCCAGGCAAGCTTGCATAATGGTGACATTGGGTGAATCGGCGTACCCGTTTTCATATAGATTTCATGACCTGTTTTGCTGTTTTTTATATTTTGTGAATACTGCGTACTTCTAGTATCTGCCCAAATGATACAATCAGTTAATTTGTCCCCTTTTTCATTTACAGCCATTATACCGTGCATAGCTGAGCTAAAACTTACACCAAGTAGTTTATTTCCCCTGTCAGCATTTTCATTTACTACAGATTTAATAGTATTAATAACTGCCTCGAACATCTCCTCAGGATTTTGCTCACTCCATGATGGCTTAGGATTTAAAATAGGATAACCTATATTACATTTTGAGATTACATTTCCGAGTAAATCAAATACAATAGCTTTAGTACTGGTTGTTCCAATATCTACTCCAATAAAATATTCCATGTTATCCCCCTTTTGAAATAAAGTTTCTTTTTTTCTTTTATTGTACACATAATTGCTGATTAACGAAAAATTTTTTCTTTTATTTAATTATATCAGATTGTTTATTAATTTGAAATACGAAAATTGTCTTAATAATGAAAAAAATTATGTTATAGATTAAAAGCGGTATCTTTATTTTAAAGATATCGCTTTTAACATTAAAATTGTTTTATTTATTCTTTTCAATAACTGCCTTTACTTCATCTATAAGGTCCTTGCCAATTGATTCTTCAAATTCCTTATAAACTGGAGCACATGCATCCTGGAATGCTTGTTTTTGTTCAGCTGTGAGTTCAGTAACTATCATTCCTTCGGCGCGGAGCTTCTCAACATAATCCTTAGCCATAGCTCTGTTTGTCTCTCTCTGGTATAATTTTGACTCAGTAGCTGCATCCATGAATATTTTCTGATCTTCTGGAGTCATTGATTCAAATAACGCTTTGTTTATTAATAGTAGATGAGGTCCATATACATGTTCAGTTAAAGTAGCATATTTCTGAACTTCATTGAATTTTGACAAGAATATTGTAGGAATAGGATTTTCCTGTCCATCTATAGTTTTTTGTTGCATTGCTGTAAATAATTCACTGAATGGCATTGGAGTTGGGTTTGCTCCCATAGCTTTAAATGCTGCAAGATGAATTTTATTCTCCATTGTCCTTATTTTTAATCCCTTTAAGTCAGCAGGTGCCTTTATTTCATGTGCACTGTTAGTTATGTTTCTGAATCCATTTTCATAGTAAGCTAATAATTTTAAACCATTATCTTCTAATTTCTGAGCAATTTTTGTACCTACAGGACCATCCAATACTGCGTCTGCAGCTTTAGTACTCGGAAATAGGAATGGAAGGTCTAGTACATTTAGGTCAGGATCAAGCCCAACAAGTGGAGAAGCAGAAGGAGCTGTCATTTCAAGATTACCCATTTTCACAGCCTCAGTTGCCTTTATGTCATCACCTAACTGTGCATTAGCGAAAACTTGTACATCATACCTACCGTCAGTCTTTTCAGCTATTATTTTACCAAATTTTACGCTAGCTAAATATGATGGATGCTGTTCATTAACACCCATACTTATCTTAATAACCTTCGCATCTTTTACCTCAGCTACTACTGGTGTTTCTGTTTTGGCTGGTTCCACTGTCTTATTTGATGCTAAGCAGCCAGTAAACAGCACAGGAACCACAACAAGTGCTGCAACCATTGAAATTAATTTCTTACTCATAATTTTTCCCCCTTAAATTTTATATTATTATTTGAAAAGAGTTTCCTCTTATAAATAAACATATTATTTTACTAAATTTGGTATAAACATAATTAAACCAGGGACGTAAGTTATTAATAGTAATACAGCCATCATTACCCCAACAAAGCCAAGTATAGGCTTTGTAAGTTCTGCCATAGATAGCTTGGATAATCCGCACCCTACGTAAAGAACTGTACCAACAGGCGGTGTTATAAGACCTATACAGAGATTAACGGTCATAACCACACCAAAGTATACAGGATCTAAACCATAGCTTAATGCTATTGGAAGAAGAATTGGTCCTAATATAAGCAGTGCCGGGGTTAAATCCATTACACAACCAACTGCAAGGAGCAATACATTTATTAAGAGCATTACTATAACCACATTATTATTTGCAAGTGCCAGTATAGTATTTGATAAAAGTTTAGGTATCTGCGCTGTGGTAATTAAATATCCTGCCGCTGTTGCTGTACCACATACAAGCATTACAACCGCAGTAGTTTTCCCTGCTGAAATTAACACATCTAACCAATGGTGTGGTTTAAACTCCTTGTACACGAAGGTGCTGATAACAAAAGAATATACTACAGCGATAACTGCTGCTTCCGTAGGTGTATATATTCCAAATATAATACCTCCCAATATGATTATTGGAAGAATCAAGGCCCAGAATGCTTCTTTTGCAGATTTTATAACACTTTTTAATGATTGTTTTTTATTTGATTTATATTTATACTTTTTAGCATGGAAATACCATATGACCATAAGTCCAATACCTATTAATACACCCGGTACTATACCACCCAAGAATAACTTTACAATAGATACTCCACCTATTACACCAAACAAAATCATAGGTATGCTTGGAGGAATGATAGGACCTATGCAACCTGACGACACTACTAGAGCTGTAGACTTTACCTTGTCATAACCCTCCTTATCCATTATAGGAAGAAGTATGGAACCAATAGCAGAAGTATCTGCTACTGCAGACCCAGACACTCCAGCGAAGAGCATGCTTGCTACAACCGCTACATACCCAAGTCCTCCAGTTACATGCCCAACTAATGCATTTGAGAAATAAACTATTCTCTTTGATATTCCACCAACATTCATTATTTCTCCAGCTAACATAAAAAAAGGAATTGCCATAAGCGGAAAACTATCTATACCTCTTACTATACTCTGAGATATTATCGCAGGTGCTACGCTACCTGTTGAAAGCAACATAAGTACTACTGTAGTCATTATAAGACTGAAGGC
>JANZQE010000590.1:0-16862 GCA_038040705.1 Clostridium sp.
TTTTGCATAGTCTTTGCGGCTATGGGCATAAAGTATGATGATGCAAATTTTTTTAAAAAAAGTTTCGAAGAAGCTGGAGTACTTGAAAAGGTAGTTATGTTTGTAAATTTAGCAGAGGATCCCATAGTGGAGAGAATAATAACTCCAAGATGTGCTTTAACTGCTGCTGAATATTTAGCCTTTGAAGAAAATATGCATGTACTTGTAATACTTACGGATATGACTAATTACTGTGAGGCACTTAGAGAGCTTTCATCATTAAAAGAAGAAGTGCCAAGTAGAAAAGGCTAACCAGGATATTTATATTCGGATTTAGCTTCGCTATATGAAAGAGCCGGTATGATGAAGGGGAAAGAAGGAAGTATAACACAAATACCTATATTAAGCATGCCTAATGATGATATAACTCATCCAGTACCGGATCTTACAGGATTTATAACGGAGGGGCAAATTGTTTTAAGTAGAGGTCTGGAGCACAGAGACATATATCCACCAGTGAACATCCTACCATCACTCTCTAGACTTATGAAAGATGGTATTGGCGCCGGATTTACTAGAGAAGATCATGCAGATGCGTCAAATCAAATATTTGCAGCTTACTCTAGAGTACAGGATGTAATGGCTCTGGCTCAGGTTATAGGAGAAGATGAACTGTCGGAAACAGATAAAATATATATGGATTTTGGTAGAGCGTTTGAAGAAAAATTTTTGAAACAAAATTATGATGAAAATAGGGATATGGCAGAAACGTTAGATTTAGCATGGGAAATTCTTGGTATATTACCTAGAAATGAGTTGGATAGAGTTTCACCCGAGATCCTAGAAAAATATTATAAAAAAGTGGTAGAGTAATATGGAAAATTTTGCACCGACTAAATCTACATTAATGGCTGCTAAAAGTTCCCTGGATTTTTCTAAAAAAGGTTTTGAATTGTTGGATAAAAAAAGGAATGTGCTTATAAGAGAAATGATGTCTTACGTTGATAAAGCACGTGAAATTCAAAACCAGGTAAATATAGTTTTCGCAAAGGCGTACAAAGCTTTAGAATTTGCAAATATAAATACAGGAATAATAAATGTAGAAGATATAGCTATGGCAGTGGAGGAAGCTAAGGATTATGAGGTTTTATTTAGGAGTGTCATGGGGGTAGAAGTCCCTAGTATCATTTTTGAAAGGAAAGGTATAAAACCCAAATATGGTTTTTATAGAAGTAGTGCTTCTATTGATGAGGCAAGAAAAGAGTTTAATGGAGTGAAATATTTAACCTATGAGCTTGCAGAGGTAGAAAATGCCGTATATAGATTAGCTATGGAAGTAAAGAAAACTCAAAAGAGAGCCAATGCGCTTCAAAATATACAAATACCTAAATATGAGGGAATAGTTAAGTATGTTACAGAAGTTTTAGAAGAAAAAGAAAGAGAAGATTTTTTTAGACTTAAAATAGTGAAAAAGAAACATAGAAAAGAAGATTAAAACTAATTTCAATAAAAGAATATTCAAATTATTCAAAATGTGTTATAATGACCTTAGATGAAAGGGAGGACAAAAAAGGAAAATTATATGAATAATTTGTATTAGTAAACGAAATGTTAAATTCCAAGAAAGCTTTAATTTAAATAAAATTACAGTTTAGTTTTAAATGATATATGAAACATATAGAATTATGAACAAAATTTTAAATAAATAAGAAGAGGTGGAATATGGAAGAATATAGAGGATACGTAATTGAAATTATAGAAAATAATGAGAAAGAATATCCATATAAGGCTATTGCTAGAAAAGGACAAGATGAAATAAAACATAAGGGCCATAGTAAGCTAAATGCACTTGATCTTGTTAAAGAAACTATTAATTCCGAAATATCTAGAAATAGTAAACGATAAGCATTTTATTATTTGTTAAAATATAGTTAAAACATTGTTGAAACATTTAAAAAAAGTATTGCACATTGGTAATATGTATGCTATTATTAAGAAGTTGAGATTGCAAAATCAGCAACAACAAGATTTAATATGATTAAAACATTACCTTTTTAGGCATATAAAGTAAATCAGCTCTTAAATCTTAATATAATCAAAAAGGAGAAATGTTTAAAATGGCAGATAAAACTATTGTATGTAAAGACTGTTCACAAGAATTTGTATTCACTGAGGGAGAGCAAGAATTTTACAAAGAAAAAGGATTCGAAAATGAACCTCAAAGATGTCCTGATTGTAGAAGAGCTAAAAAACAACAAAACAATAGAGGATTTCAAAGATAATTTAATTTAACAAAAATACCTATAGGATTTACTTCCTATAGGTTTTTATTTTGCGAAAAAATACTTATTATATTACAAAATTTATGGTATATTATATACGGTATAAGGCAAATTTAATAAAATAACACAGTATATTATAAGGAGAGATTATCATATGAAAAGTATAAAATTAAAAACTGCTAATTTAAATAGAATTAAAATGAATGATGTTATAATCCCAAAAGCAACACATGTTCATGGAGGAACATATAGCGGACAAAAAAAAGATGGTTTGAGACATGGCATGGGAACTTTCATTTATAACGATGGGAGTAAATATATAGGTCTTTGGTATAATGGTAAAATGCATGGTGAGGGCAGTCTTACCTGGGCTTGTGGTGAAAAATATATAGGCGAGTGGAATAATGATGAAAAACATGGGTATGGGATATATACTTGGCCAGATGGTGAAAAGTATATAGGGAATTTCGATAATGGTGAGAAATCAGGTAAAGGAATTTGTATATGGCCAGATGGAGATACATATGTAGGTGACCTAATAGATGGTCTTAGACACGGCGAAGGAAATCATTCTTGGGCAACAGGGGAAAAATACATAGGTAGATGGCAAAATGATGAAAGACATGGCGAAGGTATGTATATATATCCTGATGGAAAAGTTGAAATAGTACAGACGTAAAATTATTGGAACTATTTGATAAGATATATAATATTATGTACTAACAAAAGAAGCGGTGGCGTTTCACAAAAATAAATACAGATTTTTTTGCGAAGATGCCTTTTTAGAGAATATTTGCCTTAAAAGAGGGGGAATATGAGTGTATTTTTGGTGGATAATATTATTATTACTGGCTGATAACAATGATGGTTGTTGTAATGATAACAACAACGATTGTTGTAATACTATTATTATAAACAACAGGAAAAGACGTCATAAAAAACGTTAAAACCTTTTTATTAAAATTACGGAGACTTTAGCTGGTTATGCTGAAGTCTCCTATTTATTACAAAGATTATATAATAGATAGTATATAATATAAATTTTCAAACATATAATTATATAAGTATAATTATGTGATTGGAGGTTTACTATGAATTATGATTATAAAGGTATCGCCCTTATACCTATAATAACAATTTTAGTTGACGTTATAAAAAAAGCGGGGTTACCTAATAATTTTGCACCATTAATGTCTTTAATTCTAGGAGTTGTTTTTGGACTTATATTTGAAAGCAGTGGGGATGTTAAGACTGCAATCATTACAGGGCTAATAATGGGAATGAGCGCGTCTGGGCTATACTCTGGTGGAAAAGAGGCTTCTAGGGGTATTACGAAAATGAGAAATAAGTAGGAGTGGACTGATTAAATCAATATTAATTGGATAAAATTAAATTGTGAGGTGGTAAAAATGATTGATAACCTATTTGGAACAAATGATTATGACTAGACCCTTAGTTTACTATGCAATAACAATATTTATGGGATGTGTTACAGTTTTAATTACAATCATAAACCCTATTGTAGGTGCGGTCATTGCTGCATCTTTTTTAGCTGTAATGTACTTTACTATAGATAGAAATTTTTTTTATTTAGTAGTTTGTTTTTTTATTATTGGGGCTGTAAATTATTATGCTTACTTTAATGTTAATTTACCTTACAAACAAAAGCTTACAGTCAGAATTTCAGATAAAAGTACATATTATTGCTACGCAAAATATAATGATAAAAAAATACTATTGGAAGGCAATACTTTTAAATTAATAAAAGGAAGAAGTATTTGGATCACTGGTAATTTTAAAAAAGAACCAGTGTATGAAAGAGGAGTAGTTGGGACTTATAAAGTAAAAGATTATAAAATTTGCAATGAGGATTTAATATCAAAGATTGAAAGCTTTAGAATGGGTTTATATGATAAGTTTTCTGGAATACTCGGAAGTGAAAAGGCAGCTATAGTTATGGCTGTATGTTTTGGTGACAGTGGTTATATAGAAAAAACACAAAAGGAGGATTTTAAAAAATTAGGTATAAGTCATGTTATTAGTGTGTCAGGATTACATATGTCAATAGTATATAAAGCCTTAGAAATTATTGTTGGTTATAAAATTGCACTAATATCATCGTTTTTATATATGATATTTACAGGAGGTAAAGCCTCGACAATAAGAGCTTTTATTATGATTTTTATACTGAAAATCTCAAGTAAAATTTATAAAAAATACGATAGTTTATCAGCTCTTAGCTTAGCTGCAATTATACTATTAATAATTAGACCTTTTTACATTCTTGATATAGGTTTTATGCTATCATTTCTTTGTGTTCTAGGGATTATATTATATAATAAGAGTGTGAAGAAAATGTTGTATAAACTGCCATCTACATTAAATGAATCTTTTAGTTTAAGCATAAGTTCTCAAATACTTTCTATGCCCTATGCAGCTTTTGCACTTAAAACTTTTAGTATAGGATTTATTTTTAGTAACTTGCTGTTATTGCCATTTTACACCATGGTGGTGGTGCTGGGTAATATGGGTTTAGTGCTTAGCTGGACTCGAGGAATGTTCAATTTAATAAATTATGGGTTATTTACTGTTTTATTTAGTATAGAATCTATGCAGAAAGTGCTAGGGGTACTATTACCAGAGATAATTAACTTTTCTGATATTGAGAGTTTAGTTGTATTTGGGTTATATTTATGTTATCTTGGAATTAAAAAAGGATATATGCAATTCAAGTATGTTCCATTTTGCACTGTATTTATTCTTTTATTTTAAGTTTTTATAATATTTAAATTTTTATAGGGGTTGGAGGAAATAATTTGATTAATTTAACGGATTTAGAGAAAAACATAACGAAGAATAAACTAGAAAATTGCTATATATTTTGCGGAGTTGACGAAAAATTAATAAAAAATCATGTTAAATCTATAACTGATAAGGTATTAGATAGTGATTTTGTAGATTTGAACTATTCCAAATTTGATGGGAGTAAAACAGATTTTGATATAATTTCTGATGCTTGTGAAACCATGCCATTTATGAGTAAGAAAAAGGTTGTAGTCGTATATAGAGCATCATTTTTAGAGGATAGTGGTAGTAAAAGTTCGGGGGATTTAAAAAATAACAATTTTATATTGTTAAATGAGTACTTGAAAAATCCATCACCCCATTGCGTATTAATCATATATTATGTATTTTCAAGTGATAGAGAAAAACCTAGTAATAAAATTAAAAAGCTAGATAAAAAGACATGCGTTATAAAAGTTGATAAATTAAAAGGCGAGGTCCTTCAAAAAAAATGTAGAGATTTATTTGGAGCGGCAGGCGCAAAGATTGGAAAGTCAGAGCTTATTTTATTTTGTAGTAAAGTGGATAATAATATGGACATACTATTGAATGAAATAGAAAAATTAATTTCATTTGCAGACGGAAGAGAAATTACTAAGGAAGATATTCTGGCTATGATGCCTCAAAAGAGTGAAAATGATATTTTTAATTTAGTAGATTATTTGTCTCAGAAAAATATTAAGAGAGCACTTGATATTTTAAATGAGCTTATATATAAAGGGGAGAAGATTCCATTTATTTTATATATGATAGGAAGACAATTTAATATTTTATTTAATCTTAAATTAGGTATTGAAGGTGGTAAAACAAAAGAAATCCTTTCGGGTGAACTAAAGCTTCATCCATATATTTGTGAAAAAATGATTTCACAAAGCATGAAGTTTACTTTAAATAGACTAAAGAGAAATATTGAGCTGTGTGTTAAAACAGAAAAGACAATAAAAAGTTCTTCGACTGACTCTAAAATAAATATTGAAATGTTTATGATAAAAACTATGATGTGATAAAAGTGATACAAAAAAACAAATAACCGGTGCATGTCACCGGTTATTTTTTATGCAGTTAAAGCATTTAACTTTGCAGCTAATCTTGATTTTCTTCTTGATGCCTTGTTAATGTGAAGTATTCCTTTTGTTACAGACATATCTAAAGCCTTAACTACGCTTGCATATGTAACTTTAGCTTCTTCAGCATTTCCTGAAGTGATAGCTGTTTCAAATTTCTTTACTGTAGTTTTTAAAGCAGACTTTATCATTGTATTTCTAGCTGTCTTAACCGCAGTAACTTTAATTCTCTTTTTTGCTGATTTAATATTTGCCATTTATTTCATCCTCCTTGAATTTAATAACGAGTCAACAGCTTTGGGGAAAACTGCATCCGAATTTTCTTAATAGACAACTGATATTATAGCATTAAAATTAAAGCACTTCAAGTGAAATTTAACCTATATATATATATAATTTTTAAAGAATAAGAAAGCTCTATTAGGAAAAACTAATATTAAAAATCTAGGTGAGGTGAAATTATGATAAGTGTAAGGACTGATTTAGCTGTAGAAGCTAAAGAGTTATACAGAGAAGAAAATAGTAGTGAGATGCCTGGTATTGAGGTGGATGAATATAATGAGGGCAATATTAAAATAACAAATGTAAAAATAGTAAGTGATATCGGCGAAGAAATGATGGGAAAACCAAAAGGTACATATATAACTATTGATATCCCAGAATTCGTTCACTATGATGGCGACGCTATGGACAAAGTAAGTATTGTAATGGGAAAGGTTTTGAAACCACTAGTGAAACTCGAGGATAGTATGACAGCATTAGTTGTTGGGCTTGGAAATTGGAACGTTACGCCTGATGCTGTAGGACCAAAAGTTGTATCTAAAATTATGGTGACTAGACATTTAAAACAATTAGTACCTGACTCTATAGATGAAGGCATAAGACCAGTATGTGCTATATCACCCGGAGTCCTTGGAATAACTGGCATGGAAACTGGAGAAATCATTCGCGGAATTGTGGAGAGAATAAAACCTAATTTAGTGATTTGTATTGATGCATTAGCTTCTCGGAAAATGGATAGGGTGAATAGAACTATACAAATAGGTACTTCT
Organism: Clostridium sp.; assembly: GCA_038040705.1. GTDB lineage: Bacteria > Bacillota > Clostridia > Clostridiales > Clostridiaceae > Clostridium_AD. The sequence continues at coordinate 7,222 of JANZQE010000590.1, forward strand.
GGAATTTCTCCAGGTGGAGGAATAGGGAATCAAAGAATGGAAATAAGCGAGAAAACATTAGGGATTCCTGTTATTGCTATTGGTATTCCAACAGTAGTTGATGCTGCAACACTGGCAAATGACACTATTGATTTAGTGCTAGATGAGATGATTAGGACCGCAAAGGAAGGCGGAGAATTTTATACTATGCTTAAATCAATTGATAAGGTGGAAAAACAAAAGATGATTGTTGAAATATTAAACCCATATGTAGGTAATCTTGTAGTTACACCAAAGGAAATTGATGTTGTTATAAATTCTGTATCTAAAATTATTGCTAACGGCATCAACATAGCCCTTCAGCCGGCTTTGGGTTTAGAGGATATAAACAAGTTTCTAAACTAGAAATATATTTACAAATATATTATCATCGCAGAGTAAAAAAATGGGAAAAGTGAATAATTTATTATAAAAAGTGCATCCTTATTAATGACGGGATAATAATTGTTAATTGTTATCAGAATATTATAAGGGGGCATTTTTCATGAGTAAAAGAAATAATAAAAAAATTTTTACAACAATTATTTTTTGTGCTTTTATCTTTATATGTGGATTCGTCATAATTAGTATTAGAAAACCTGAGCTTCTTAGAAAAAAGTCCCCATTTACAATTGATGTAAGCTTTAAGCCCATTGACATTAGAATGGAGACAAAGGATTATATTATTTATGTGAATAATAAAGTTATTGATGGAGTGAAAGAAAAATGCATTGATACATATAATGATATCTTTTCGAAATAATATTAACAAAGTTTAGATATTTATGATATAATTTAATTTAATTCGTATATAATAATGGGGGTAAAAATTAATGCAGAGCAACAGGCAAAAGCACATAAGAAACTTTTCTATAATCGCACATATTGATCATGGCAAGTCTACTCTTGCAGATAGATTACTAGAAAAGACAGGAACTTTAACTAAAAGAGAAATGGATGAACAAGTACTTGATAATATGGACCTAGAAAGAGAAAGAGGTATAACTATAAAATCTCAACCAGCTAGGCTAGTATATAAAAGAGATAATGGAGAAGAATACATATTTAACTTGATAGATACTCCAGGACATGTAGATTTTAATTATGAGGTTTCAAGGAGTTTAGCTGCTTGTGAAGGGGCGGTGCTTGTAGTTGATGCGTCACAAGGTATTCAAGCTCAGACACTCGCAAACTGCTATCTTGCAGTAGATAATAATCTTGATATTGCACCAGTTATTAATAAGATAGATCTTCCTAGTGCTAGGCCTTTAGAGGTTATTCAGGAAATCGAAGACGTCATAGGAATAGAAGCCCAAGATGCACCTCTTATTTCAGCTAAGACTGGACTAAATATAGAGGATGTTTTAGAAGCTGTAGTAAATAAAATTTCGCCACCTAGTGGTGATGAAGAAGCTCCACTAAAAGCACTAATTTTTGATTCGTCATATGATAGCTATAAGGGTGTCGTATGCTATGTAAGAATTCGCGACGGTAAAGTTAGGCCGGGATCTAAAATTAAACTGATGAATACTAATAAAATATATGATGTTGTAGAGGTTGGAGTTTTTGTTCCAAATTATCTTCCTGTACCTGAGCTTAGTGCTGGAGATGTTGGATATATAACAGCGTCCATAAAAAATGTAAGAGACGCTCGTGTTGGAGATACAGTAACAGAAGCTGCTAGACCAGCTTTAGAACCCCTTAAAGGATATAGACCTGCCATACCTATGGTGTTTAGTGGTATTTATCCTATAGATGGTGCTAGATATGGGGAATTAAAAGAGGCATTGGAAAGACTTCAGCTAAATGATGCGGCTTTAAATTTTGAACCAGAGACATCTATTGCTTTAGGTTTTGGGTTTAGATGTGGATTTTTAGGCCTTCTTCATATGGAAATAGTGCAAGAAAGAATAGAAAGAGAATTTAATTTAGATATTATTACTACTGCACCATCAGTTATATATAAAGTAATGAAAACTAATGGAGAGTTAATAGAAATAACAAATCCAACAAATCTTCCAGAACCTACAGAAATTGATTTTATGGAAGAACCAATAGTTAAAGCTTCTATCATAACACCCTCAGAATATTTAGGAACAGTTATGGAGTTATGCCAACATAAAAGAGGCGTATATATTGATATGACATATATAGAAACTACCAGAGTTGTGGTTAATTATGACCTGCCTCTTAATGAAATAGTATATGACTTTTTTGATGCTTTAAAATCAAGAACAAAAGGTTATGCATCATTTGACTATGAATTAAAGGGATATGTCAAAGCAACTCTTGTAAAACTAGATATTTTGCTTAAAGGGGAAAAAGTTGATGCTCTTTCTATGATTGTTCCAGAGGAGACAGCTTCCAACAGAGGAAGGATTATGTGTGAAAAATTAAAAGAGCATATACCGAGACAAATGTTCGAAATTCCAATACAGGCAGCTATAAACGCAAAAATAATTGCACGAGAAACTGTAAAAGCACTTAGAAAAGATGTTTTAGCTAAATGTTATGGTGGAGATATTTCAAGAAAGAGAAAGTTATTAGAGAAACAAAAGGAAGGTAAAAAGAGAATGAGGCAAGTGGGAAGTGTAGAAGTTCCACAAGAAGCATTCATGGCTATACTTAAGGTTGATTAAAAGGTAAGGTGATTAGAATATATGAAAAGTGTGGCGTTATATATACATATTCCTTTTTGCGCACAAAAATGTTTATATTGTGATTTTCCGTCTTATGGTGGTAAGGAGAATTGTATGACTGATTATGCCACGGCCTTAGCAAAAGAAATAAAGAGTATAAAACATAGAAAGATAAAGACTATATTTATAGGTGGGGGGACTCCCACCTATTTATCTTTAGAAGGCTGGGAAATAATAAGCAAAAGTATTGAAGAATTAAACATCACAGTAGATTTAGAATTTACAGTTGAAGGAAACCCGGGAACATTTACAAGCGAAATATTAAACATTTTAAAAGGAATGGGAGTAAATAGGCTTAGTATTGGACTTCAAGCCACTCAGGATACGCTGCTTAAAAAATTGGGGAGAATTCATACTTTTGAAGACTTCAAAAAAAGCTTTGAAATGGCAAAAAATATAGGTTTCCATAATATTAATGTGGATTTAATGTTTGGGCTTCCGGGGCAAAGCCTTGCGCAGTGGTTAGAAACATTAGAAATTGTAACTAAGCTTAGTCCTGAGCATTTATCTTGCTATAGTTTAATAGTAGAAGAAGGAACGGTTTTTTATAAAAGATTCAAGGAAGGTACATTAGAGCTACCACATGAGGAATTAGAAAGAACTATGTACTATGAAACCATAGAACGTCTAAGGGGAAAAGGGTATGTACAATATGAAATTTCTAATTTTGCAAAAAACGGTAATGTCTGTAATCATAATTTAGTATATTGGAATTTGGAAGAATATATTGGGTGCGGCTCTGCTTCTCATTCATATAGTGATGGTTTTAGGTATAGGAATGAAGAAAATATAGATAAATATATAGAAAAAATAAATAAAAATGGCAATGCCACAATAGAAAAAACAATAAATTCACTTAAAGATGATATGGAAGAGTTTATGTTTATGGGTCTTAGGAAGATTCGAGGAATAAGTAAAAATGAATTTAAGATAAGATTTAGTAAAGATATACATAGTGTTTATGGCACAGTAATAAACAAATATATAATAACTAAATTTATGATAGAGGATGATGATAATATCTATTTAACTTATGAAGGTATCCAGCTTTCTAATGTAATTATGTCAGAATTTCTGCTGTAACGGCCCTTAGCATATGTTTTAATATATTCATATGAAAATCAAAGCAAAATGTAGCATTTGAAAGCTAATTTAAAATAATCAACAAATAATGGCTATATTTGAAATTATACGTTATTGACAAATACTATAGTAAATGATATTTTAAATACATACTCGTTAGCACTCAATGGTAGTGAGTGCTAATAAAAGAGGTGATATTATGGAAATGGATGACCGAAAGATCAAAATACTTGGGGCTATAGTTACAGATTATATAAATAATGGTGAGCCCGTAGGATCCAGAACCATAGCTAAAAAGTATGATTTAGGTATTAGTTCGGCTACTATAAGAAATGAAATGTCAGATCTTGAAGAGATGGGATATATAGAACAACTACATACCTCATCTGGTAGAAAACCATCAGATAAAGGTTATAGATTATATGTTGACAGACTTATGAAAATTACAGATTTAACTACTGAGGAACAATATATGATCAAAAACAAACTTATTAATGTCGCTTTATATGAGGTTGATAAAGTTGTTAAGCAAGCAACACAAATGCTTGCGCGTCTTACGAACCTTACATCTATAGTTAAGGCTCCGTCTGTTCAAAAGAGCAGCATTAAATATATTCAGCTAATGAATTTAGATGCTGGAAGTGTTTTGTTTGTAATTATTACTGATAGTGGAATTATTAAAAATAATTTTATTAAAACTAGTAAACACATTGATAGTTCTACCATAGAAAAACTTACCAATATACTTAATTTTAGATTAGGTAAGCATACAATCGAACAAATAAACTTAGAAGTCATCAATAATCTAAAAAGTGATTTGATTTGTTTTGAAGAAATTTTCGATGGTATTATTCCAGCTTTATATGATAGTCTTTCTGGGGTTGAAACTTCAGAAGTCTATATTCAGGGTGCCGCAAATATATTCAACTACCCGGAATATAACAATATAAGCAAAGCCCGTGAGTTTTTAGTTCTAGTAGATAATAAAGAGAGTATGAATAGTTTACTAGGTGTTAGGGATATTACTGGTAATATTACAATTAAAATCGGTGGAGAAAATTTTGTCGAGTGTGCTAGAGAATGCAGTATTATAACGGCAGTCTACAGTGTGGCTGAAATGCCACTAGGATCTATTGGTGTTATAGGGCCAACTAGAATACCTTATGGTAAGGTTATATCTGTATTAACTGAAATAGTTAAAGAATTAAATGACAGTATAGCCCAAATCTATGAAGACCATAGATAATACTTAAAATTAAAAGATTTATTTTGAACCTGGAATGGAGGAGTGATTGAGTGAGTGCACGTAGTGAAAGAATTACAAAAGAAGATATATCAATAGAAGATGAAGATTTAATCTCAGAAGATTTGAACTTGAAAGACGAAACTTATGAAAATGGAGCTATCATAGAAGAAGTTGATGGTGATGTACAGGAGGCTTCAGAAGAAGCTGAAATAGTAGACGGAGAAGAGTTTACAGAACTTCTAGAAAGTGAAAAAGAGAGAGATATGAGTAAAAAAATGAAGAAATTAATTGAAGAGAATATGAAATTGAAAAGTGATGTGGATGGTTTTAAAGATAAACTTTTAAGAACAACTGCGGAATATGAGAATTTTAGAAGAAGGACATCAAAAGAGAAAGAAGGCATATACACTGATGCTTGCACAGATGTTTTAAAGGAAATTCTAACACCACTAGACAACTTAGAAAGAGCCCTTTCTGTTGAAGGATCTTCAGAAGATTTAAGGGTTGGTGTAGAGATGACAGTGAGACAATTTAATGAAGCCTTTAGCAAACTTGGAGTGGAAGAGTTAGCCTCACATGGCGAGTTTGATCCAAATCTTCATAATGCAGTAATGCATGTTGAAGACGACCAATATGGAAATAATGAAATAGTAGAAGTATTCCAAAAGGGGTATAAAAGAGCAAGTAAGGTATTAAGACATAGTATGGTTAAAGTTGCAAACTAAATATTAATATTATATTAAAAAGATAATAGTGTTAATTATTATAGATTATAAGAAGTTTAAGGAGGAAATAATAATGGGAAAAATTATAGGAATAGATTTAGGTACAACAAATTCATGTGTAGCAGTTATGGAGGGTGGAGAACCCGTGATAATTACTAATTCAGAAGGTGCAAGAACTACACCATCTGTAGTATCATTTCAAGCTAATGGAGAAAGACTTGTAGGTCAAGTTGCTAAGAGACAATCAATTACTAATCCAGATAAAACAATAAGTTCAATTAAAAGAGAAATGGGTACTGATCATAAAATAGATGTTGATGGAAAATCACATACACCACAAGAAATTTCAGCTTATATTCTGCAAAAAATCAAAGCGGATGCTGAAGCTTATTTAGGAGAAACAGTTACAGAGGCCGTAATAACTGTACCTGCATATTTCAATGATAGCCAAAGACAAGCAACAAAGGATGCAGGAAAAATAGCTGGACTTGAAGTTAAGAGAATAATAAATGAGCCAACAGCAGCAGCTCTCGCTTATGGGTTAGATAAAATGGATGTTAGCCAAAAAATATTAGTTTATGATTTAGGTGGCGGTACATTTGACGTATCTGTATTAGAACTTGGTGATGGTCTATTCGAAGTTAAATCAACTAACGGGAATACTAAACTAGGTGGAGATGATTTTGACCAAAAGGTTGTGGATCATATAGCTGATACTTTTAAAGCTGATAATGGAATAGATTTAAGAAATGATAAAATGGCACATCAACGATTAAAAGAAGCTGCTGAAAAAGCAAAAATTGAATTATCATCATCTATGCAAACAAGCATTAATCTACCGTTTATCACCGCTGATGCAACAGGTCCTAAGCATGTAGAGATGAATTTAACAAGAGCTAAATTTAATGAATTAACTCACGATTTAGTTGATGCTACAATAGAACCAATGAAAAAAGCTCTTAAGGATGCAGGCTTATCACTTAATGAAATAGATAAAGTTGTGCTTGTAGGTGGTTCAACAAGAACTCCAGCAGTTGTAGACGCAGTTAAAAACTTTACTGGAAAAGAACCTTCAAAAGGAGTTAATCCAGATGAATGTGTAGCACTTGGTGCAGCAATACAAGCAGGAGTATTAAGTGGAGAAGTTAAAGATGTTTTACTTCTTGATGTAACTCCATTAACTCTAGGAATTGAAACACTAGGTGGAATAGCTACTCCTTTAATTGAGAGAAATACTACAATTCCAGCTAAAAAGAGTCAAACATTCTCAACAGCCGCAGATGGTCAAACATCAGTTGAAATTAACATTGTTCAAGGTGAAAGACAAATGGCTGCCGGTAACAAGACACTAGGAAGATTTACTCTTTCAGGAATACCATCTGCACCAAGAGGAATACCACAAATAGAAGTTACTTTTGATATAGATGCTAACGGTATTGTTAATGTTTCAGCTAAAGATAAAGGAACAGGAAAAGAAGCTAAGATAACAATTACAGCATCAACTAATTTAAGTGATGATGAAATTGATGCAGCAGTAAAAGAAGCAGAGAAATTTGCAGATGAAGATAAGGCTAGAAAAGAATCAATTGAAGTTAAGAACAGTGCAGAACAATTATCATACCAAACTAAAAAAACATTAACTGAACTTGGAGAAAAAGTATCCGAGGAAGATAAGAAAGATATTGAAGCTAAGTTAGAAGTTCTTGATAAAGTTAAAGAAGGCGAAGATACAGAGGCTATAAAGAAAGCTACTGAAGAACTAACTGAGGCTTTCTACGCAGTAACTACAAAGATATATGAAGCAGAAGCAGCGAGCCAAGGACAGGGAGCAGAGGGTGACCAAGATAATAACGACCAAAATGGTCCACAAGATGACAATGTAGTGGATGCTGACTTTAAAGTAGACGATAAAGAATAAAAAATTCATTTGAATAAGGGATGGGTAATTACCCTTCCCTTATTTCAAGTAATATTGTAAGTAATCATATAATACTATGGCTTGAATTATTTTGCGCAATAGTTTATATTATAGGAGCATATATATTTTAGGTGGTGTAAAGTAGCATGGCAAACAAAGATTATTATGAAACTCTCGGCATAGAAAGAGGTGCCAGTGAAGAAGAAATTAAGAAGGCTTTTAAAAAGGGTGCATTAAAATATCATCCAGATAGAAATCCAGACAATAAAGTGGCAGAAGATAAGTTTAAAGAAATGAACGAGGCATACCAAGTTTTATCTAATCCAGAAAAAAAATCGAATTATGATCAATATGGTACAGCTGATGCTGGTGGATCAGGATTTGACGGCAGTTCAGGATTTGGTGGTTTTGGTGGTGGTGGTTTTGGAGATATATTTGGTGACATATTTGGAGGTGGATTCTCTCAAAGAAATCCGAATGGACCTAAAAAAGGCGCGGATTTAGAGTATAATTTAAATTTAAGCTTTGAAGAGTCTGTTTTTGGAGTTGAAAAAGAGGTATCTATTACAAGAAATGAAAAATGTGACGATTGTAGTGGTAGTGGTGCAAAAGCTGGTACGTCGCCAAAAACTTGCGATAAATGTGGTGGAAATGGGCAGATAAAAGTTCAGAGAAATACTGCGTTTGGAAGCTTTGCTAGCATGAGTACTTGTGACAAGTGTGGAGGACGCGGTAAAATAATTTCTGAACCTTGTAAAACTTGTCACGGCTCTGGGAAACAGAGAAAAAATAGAAAAATTAATATTAACGTTCCAGGTGGAGTTGATACTGGAAATGTTATGCCTCTTAGAGGGCAAGGAGAACAGGGTGAAAAGGGTGGTCCAGCAGGAGATTTATATATAAATATAAGAGTAACTCCTCATAAAACTTTTAAAAGAAATGGAATTGATATTCATATAGAGTCTCACATAAGCTTTGGATATGCGTCTCTAGGCATTGAAATTAAAGTGCCAACAGTAGATGGAGATGTTAAATACAAAGTACCTGCAGGTACGCAATCTGGTACTGTGTTTAGACTTAAGAGTAAGGGTGTACCTAGAGTAAATGGACATGGAAGAGGAGATCAATACGTAAAGGTTATTGTTGATGTTCCTAAATCCCTTAACGACAAGCAAAAGATAGCACTTAAGCTCTTTATGGAAGCGAATGGCGAAACTATAGAGGTTTCTGAAGAAAGTAAAAAATCTTTTGTGGATAAAATATTAGGCAAATAGATTGTGACAAATAGAAATAAAAAACTTCGTTTATAAAACGGAGTTTTTTATTATACAATAGGAGGATAATAATGGATAAAAATTGGATTGAAGTAACTATAATCACAAGTAGTGAGGCAGTTGAGGCTGTGACGGAAATGCTAAATAATACTGGTGTAGGTGGAGTTTCTATTTTAGACCCTGCTGACATGATTTATAGGCGAGATCATACTACGGATTGGGACTATTTTGATGAGACTATTATAAATACAAATAATGAGGTTGTAGTTAAGGGATACTATAAAAAAGATGAAAAATTTTATGAAAATTTTGAAAAAATTAAACTTGGTGTAAACAATTTGCCTGAGTTTGGATTAGATAAAGGACTCGGGACTGTTACGATGGCTGATGTAAAGGAAGAAGATTGGGAAAATAACTGGAAAAAATATTATAAGCCAACAAAGGTAGGGGAAAAGGTAGTTATAAAACCTATTTGGGAAGAGTATAAAAAGAAATCCGATGAAGTAATTGTGGAATTAGATCCAGGCATGGCTTTTGGAACTGGCACCCATGAGACTACTAGGATGTGTATAAAAGCTCTAGAGAGGCACGTAAAGGCCGACCATACGATTTTTGATATAGGAACAGGGTCGGGCATATTATCTATCACAGCGGCTAAGCTAGGGGCTGAGAAAGTTA
>JANZQE010000591.1:0-3390 GCA_038040705.1 Clostridium sp.
CGCTAAGCAAATAGTTGCAAATGGAATAACTATGGTTTGTGAAGGTGCTAATATGCCTTGTACTAACGAAGCTGTTGATTACTTCTTAGAAATGGGACTTAAAGTAGGACCATCTAAGGCTGCAAACGCAGGCGGAGTTGCTACATCAGGTCTTGAAATGAGTCAAAATAGCATGAGATTATCATGGACTGCAGAAGAAGTAGATCAAAAATTACATGCAATTATGATAGATATATATAATAATTGTAAAAATGCTGCAGAAGAATTTGGATTTGGATATAATCTAGTAGCAGGAGCTAACATTGCAGGGTTTGTTAAAGTTGCAGAAGCAATGCACGCACAAGGAAATTATTAAAATTCAAGGAATAATTAAAAAAGAATCCTTTTAGTAGGATTCTTTTTTTGTTATTTTTATTTGCTGGCTACAAGTTTGTTTTGTTTGAGGAATACTGAAATACTTAATACAACTACAGCTGAATATATAAAGACATATATAATTGAAATTAGCCCTGACTTATGGAAGAATTTCAGATAGATAAAAATACTAAGAGATATAATGGCCCAAAACAGAGAAACATATGACATTTTATTATTTCTCTCTCTCCAATGATCGGGATCTTTCATGGAACCAATAATTCCATCCCGCCGTTTACTTTGCTCTCCTGTGTTAACTACTAGAAATTTGTAATACGAGAAAAATAGTAATGTTATTATAGAAATACCTAAAAATAGATAGGATGCAGACATACTTGTTATATTCAAAAAAAATCACTCCTTATACAAGGTGATTATAAAATCACACTTTATATTATTAATATGCCCAAAAAGTTAAAACATATGTTTATATCAGTTTTTTAAGTTATAATTAAATAAAGTATGTAATTAAAAGAGTTTTTAAAGGAGGAAAAAAATGAAAGAAATTCATGACTGGCATAATGCTGCTATAGGTTCAAGAACAGTAGAGGCACTTTTGAAAAATGGATTTGAAGCTATTTACTTTCCAAATGGTGAACAAACCTCAGAATTTATAATGAATAATATAGTTAAAGGGAACAAGGTAGGTTTTGGAGGATCTATGACTATAAAGGAACTAGGAATACAGGAAAAAGTGAAAGCTATGGGAGGAATTGTACTAGATCATGGTGACCCAAGTTTATCGCCAGATGAAAAAATGGAAACTATGAGAGGGGAGCTTGTTTGCGATGTTTTTCTATGTAGTTCTAATGCTGTAACTTTAGATGGAGAACTTGTTAATATTGATGGTGCAGGAAATAGAATAGCAGCAATGAGTTTTGGTCCTAAAAAAGTAATTGTTGTAGTAGGAGTCAATAAAATTTGTAAAAATGAAGCTGCAGCTTTTCAAAGACTAGAACAAATTGCATCACCAAAAAATAATAAGAGGCTGAATATGCCGAATCCTTGTACTAAAACTGGAGTTTGTAGTGATTGCAAATCAGATTCTAGAATTTGTAGGATTTATTCAGTAATTAAGAGAAAACCTATGAGAACTGATATTACTGTGGTTGTAATTGGTGAGGATTTCGGGTTTTAACAAAATTATTTATTGGAATTTTTTTAAAATAGTAGACAAATTTATATAAGAATAATATAATTGTACTATAGAAACAATTGAATATAACGTGTAATTATAGGAGGGAATGTGGTTTAATTCCACAGCAGCCCCCGCTACTGTAATCATGGACGACGGGTACAAAACCACTTGATGCGTTTTAAGGCGTTAGGGAAGGGTACCTTTAGGACGAAGTGAAAGCCAGGATATCTTTTATAATTATAAATATTACGATACCTTCGGAGGGAAGGTTAAGGCTTATATTATATAGACCTTTACCGAACTTTTAAGTTCGGTTTTTTTGAGTTTTAAGATAATATTAATTAGGAGGAGTTATGGTTAGTGAAAGCGGCAAAATTCATGTTTTAACGGCAACATTACTTGGGCTAAATTTACTTGTAATAACTTTTTTATGCAAAAATCCAATTGTACTTGCAATAATTTTTATGTTCTGCGTCTTTACTATGTTCTATAGCGGAAATATAGAAAATCTTAAAAATGGACTTAAATATTTTATCCCTTTCTCTATATTAGCGGTAGTGGTTAATATGATATTTGTGTCACAGGGAAGCACTACTCTATTTTATTTATTTGGAGAAAGATTCACATTGGAAGCATTGCTTTATGGCGTTATATTAGCATTTAAACTTTTAGTGGTAATTTATTTGTTTATGGTTTGTTCAATAATTATAGATACAGATGTGGCATCTTCCTATTTTTCTTCTAAACTACCCAAATCAACATTAACCATTATGATCTCACTTAAAATATTTCCTAATATGAAAAATAGAATTATAAACTTAAGGGAAATATACAGCATAAGGGGTGTTGACTTCGAGAGCAAAAAGCTAAAAGAAAAAATCAAAAGCAATATACCGGTGTTATCTGTTTTACTCGAAGATTCCTTAGAGGGAGCTTTTGGTATAGGAGAAGCTGCCTATGTGAGAGGGTTTTTAAGTGGGAAAAGAACTGTATATGATAAGCCTAGGCTGCAAACAACTGATTATTTAACCATTATAGTCAGCAGTGCTGCAATGGTTTTTTATTTGATAATAAAGACAAGTGGCTTAGATGATTTTGATATATATATGAAGGCTCGTGCGTCACAATTTATAAATTATTGGGTTATAGTCATACTAATATTATTGATCATAATAGAAATTATTCTAGCTAAAAAAATAAAACATTAATAATACTACAACAGGGAGCAAATGAAATGTCATATATAGAGATGAAAGAACTAACCTATTACTATCCTAAAGAGTCAAAACCGGTACTTCAAAATATAAATTTAAAAGTAGATAGAGGAGAAATTTTATTTGTTGTAGGAGAATCAGGCTCAGGAAAATCAACGCTAGCTAAATGTATTTCAGGAGCTGTACCAAATTTTTATGGAGGCACGATAAAAGGCAGTGTAACAATAGATGGTAATGAGGTAACAGAAATGGAACATAGCAAAAGGGCAAGTGAGATAACTATGGTTTTTCAAGATCCGGAAAGCCAACTGATTATGAATAAGGTTCATCGCGAGATTGCTTTTGGACTTGAAAATGTTGGTGTTGAAAGTTCGGAAATGAAGAGAAGGATTTTTGAAGCTATGCAGTTTTCTAACATATTAGATATAGCCAATAGAGATATTAATACACTATCTGGTGGTCAAAAACAGAGAGTTGCAATAACCTCTGCAATAGTTTATTTACCAAACTGTATTATTTTAGACGAACCTACTTCTCAGCTAGACCCTTCTTCTGCAGAGGATGTTATTTCACTTATTAAAAAGATAAACGATGAACTGGGAATTACAATTATTATCATTGAAC
>JANZQE010000592.1:0-3215 GCA_038040705.1 Clostridium sp.
TCTTGTTGCAAGAACACGAGAACCTTTGGAGGATATGGCTGAAGAGGCATAACAGGTGAAGAAATTATAGTTTCTGGTGTTAGGAGATAAAATAGAACGAGCATGGTTTTAAGAAATGGTATGCAAAGGTACGCTAGTATATAAATTTGTTTACAAATACAGGAAGGTAACTAATGAAATTGGGATTTAATATAAGGAAATATTCATGATAATGGTTTGAAATGTTGAAGATTTATCATTGTAGCGAAGAAATACTTGAAGCTATTTAAAAGATACTTATTGATTTAGATTTAATGAAATAGAAGCAAAAAGGTAGGTGTGCATATGAATACAGTTAGAGAAGATGCTTTAATAATTATTGAAGAATCTATAAAAGCTGTTCTGCCAGAAGCGGCCGTAATAAAAGCATTAGAAAAAAAGAGGTTTAGTGGAAATATAGTAGTAATTGCAATTGGAAAGGCTGCTTGGAATATGGCCAAGGTCACAAAAGATACCTTAGGAAGTAAAGTATCAAAGGGTATTGTTATTACAAAATACGAGCATTCAAAAGGACCTATAGAAGGCTTCGAAATTATAGAGGCGGCACATCCCGTGCCCGATGAAAACTCTGTTTTGGGTGCTTCGAGAGCAATCGACATGGTGTCTAATCTAACAGAAAAGGATCAGGTTATATTTTTGATTTCTGGAGGCGGCTCAGCACTTTTTGAAAAGCCAATGAATGGGGTAACCCTTGAAGGCATCATGGATGTTACAAATCAGCTTTTAAGCTGCGGTGCAGGTATAGTTGAAATAAATACTATAAGAAAACATCTTTCTGCAGTGAAAGGTGGAAGGTTTGCACTACAATGTGGAAAAGCAAACATATATTCCATAGTTTTATCCGATGTAATTGGAGATCGTTTAGACTCAATTGCATCAGGCCCAGCATACCCAGATAGTTCTACATCAGAAGAAGCTTTAAATATTGTAGACAAATACAAATTACAAATAAGCGATGGTCTAATAAAGGTATTAAACATAGAAACACCTAAAAAAGTGGACAACTGTGAAACTATTATTACAGGAAGCGTTAGTGCCATATGTGAAGCGGCTGCTAGGTCCTGCGAAAAACTAGGATATAAGTCAATGATTATCGCATCAACTTTGGACTGTGAGGCAAAAGATGCAGGTAGGTTTTTAGCAGCAATTGCCAGAGAAATCAAACAGGGTAATTCTATCATGAAACCACCTTGTGCAGTTATTGCTGGAGGAGAAACAGTAGTACGTATTGTAGGCGATGGAAAGGGTGGAAGGAATCAAGAATTAGCCCTAGCGGCAGTCATGGGCATAGAAGGTCTTGAAGAGGTGATTATATTTTCTTTAGGATGTGATGGAACAGATGGACCCACGGAGGCCGCAGGAGGAATCGTGGATGGTGAATCAGCTAATAGAATGAGAAATTCTAATATACTACCAGAAGTATATCTAGATAATAATGACTCCTATCATGCACTAAAGAGCAGTGGAGATTTAATAATAACAGGGTCAACTGGAACAAATGTAAACGACCTAATGCTTCTATTATGTAAATAAATTTTAAAAAGAGATAATCAATATGAAAATAGGATTTATAGGACTAGGAATAATGGGTAAAACCATGGCAAAAGATCTATCATGAACATTTATTCTTAGCACTTAATTGTCATATTCCCGAGCTTCAAGCAGCTGAAAAAACAATAGCAAGAAAATAATATATATATTTAAAAGGAGAGCTAAATTATGAGGGATTCAATTCACAAATATTTCCAAGTTGGAACTATCCAATGGATGAGCCATCCAACATATGATGTTTTAGATTCTATAAAAAGAATTGCATGTGATGATTTTTTCGATGCATTAGAAATTACTAAAATTGCAGATGATGGGTTAAGAGAGAAAGCGAAAAAGATATTAGAACAATCACACTTGAAAGTTTGTTATGGTGCACAACCCCGTTTGCTTGGACCAAAACTTAATCCAAACAATATAGATGAAGAAGGTAGAAAAAAAGCAGAAGCTACATTGATCGAAGCAATTGATGAAGCAGAGTACTTGGGTTCTAAGGCAATTGCCTTCTTATCAGGAAAATGGGAAGAAGAGTCAAAAGATGAGGCTTACGTACAATTATTAAAAACAACAAGAGCGGTATGTGACTATGCAGCTAAAAAAGGTATGATGGTTGAACTTGAAGTATTTGACTTTGATATGGATAAAGCAACTTTAATTGGACCAGCTCCATATGCAGCAAAATTTGCAGCAGATATGCGTATGACAAATAATAACTTTGGACTTTTGGTTGATTTGTCTCATTTTCCAACAACATACGAAACATCTAAGTTTGTTGTACAAACACTTAGACCATATATTACACACTTCCATATTGGAAATGCAGTAGTTGAAAAAGGTGAAGTTGCTTATGGTGATCAACATCCAAGATTCGGATATCCTAAAAGCGCAAATGATGTACCAGAATTATTAGACTTTTTTACAGTGCTAAAAGAAGAAGGGTTTTTCAATGCATCAAACCCATATGTATTATCAATTGAAGTTAAACCATGGGGTGATGAGGATGCAGATATCATCATTACAAATACAAAGAGAGTAATTAATCGTGCATGGGCATTGCTTGAAGACTAGTTAGACTACAGGTTGAGAGGAGAAAAATATTATGAAAATTGTAATTTTAGATGGATATACAGAAAATCCTGGTGACTTAAGCTGGGAAGGAATAGAAGCTCTTGGTGAATTAACAGTTTACGACAGAACTTCTCTTACAGACATGAAAGAAGTAATTGAAAGAATTGGAGATGCAGAGGTAGTTATTACTAATAAGACTCCATTATCAAGAGAAGTTTTCAACGCATGTTCTAGTATCAAATATGTTGGGGTACTTGCTACAGGATACAATGTAGTTGATGTGAATGCTGCAAAAGAAAAAGGAATTCCTGTATGTAATATTCCTACATATGGAACTGCAGCAGTTGGTCAATTTGCAATTTCTTTACTTCTTGAAGTTTGTCATCACATTGGACATCATGATAAGGCAGTTCATGAAGGTAGATGGGAAAGCAACTTAGATTGGTGTTTCTGGGATTATCCATTAATCGAGCTTGATGGTAAGACTATAGGTATTATTGGATATGGAAAGATTGGACAGTCTACAGGAAGAATTGCACAAGCATTAGGCATGAAAGTAT
>JANZQE010000593.1:0-6974 GCA_038040705.1 Clostridium sp.
GAATATGTATTCGCTTTATGCTATAGGGCCAATGGTTGAAAGAGTTTATGGAAAGAAAAAATACATTGCTATTTATTTCCTAGCAGGAATATGTGCATCTATATTTAGTTATTCATTTTCGACAAGTGTTTCTATTGGAGCATCCGGCGCTATTTTTGGACTCTTGGGAGCGGTACTTGTTTTCGCAATTAGGTCTAAAGGAAAAACTGGAATTGGTTTTATAAAAAGCATTTTATCAGTTATATTTATAAATATAGTTATAGGAATTACTTTACCTAACATTGACAATTTCGCCCATATGGGTGGACTTATCGGAGGAATGATTATATCGTTTTTGGTTTCGTTTAGAGAAGAGTGGTAAGAATATTTAAAAGGCACATAAAAAACAAGTCTAATATGTAGTATACTAGACTTGTTTTTTTATGTGCCAGAACTTTTATACCTTTTAAATAATTTAAATAACCCCTAAAAATTTTAAAGCAATAACAACTACGACTATTCCACCAATTAATCTTAACAATAAAAACGCCTCCCTATAAAAAATATTTTATACTTAGTACAGGCTTATGCCACAACATTGCTTTTGCCTGAAAGAATATTAGTTAAGTCTTCGTGATCTATGGTTTCCTTTTGGATTAATAGTGCGGTTATAGATTCCAAAGCCTCTTTTTCGTCTTTTAATATCCCTTTAACTTCTTCATATAAATCGGAAATTAAAGTTTTACATTCTTTAAATGCTGATTCTTGGTTTGTAAAGCCTGAACTGCTTAATTTGTCCATAGTAAGTAGCCCTAGTGCTTCACCCATACCGTATTCTGTTATCATGGTTGTAACTAGTTCTGTACTTCTTTGTAAATCATTATAAGCACCGGTAGTTACATGATCTCGTCCGAACATGATTTCTTCAGCAGCTCTACCACCTAAAAGCACCATTATTTTTTTCTTTAAATGGTCTTTATTAAGATAAAGTTTATCTTCAGGAATACTTAAAGTATAGCCACCAGCACCTTTGGTAGTTGGAATTATAGTTACCTTAGATACTTTATCCATGGGTAACACTTTGCATGATATTAGAGCATGTCCTGATTCGTGGAAGGCAGTAATTTTTCTATCCTCATCTTTAATATAATCCCTATGAACTTTTTCATAACCAGCTAGCATTATTGAGTAGGCTTTATCTAAATGTTCATTTTCGATAAATTCAGAGTTATCTTTGCATGCAATAATAGCAGCTTCATTGGCTAAATTTTCTAGCTTTGCACCAGAAAAACTAGTAGTTTTATGTGCCCACTGTGAATAATCAATATCATTAATAGGTTTAGTTCTAAGGTGAAGTTTTAAAATTTTCTCTCTAGCAGATACATCAGGTAATGTGACTTCAATATGTCTATCAAAACGACCAGGTCTTAGTAGAGCAGGATCTAACATGTCAAGCCTATTAGTTGCTGCAATTATCATTATGCCTTCTGATTCATTAAAACCAGACATTTCTGTGAGTAGTGCGTTAAGTGTTTGATCTTTTTCATCAGAACCACCACCACCATTATCTCTTTTCTTTCCTATAGCATCAATCTCATCAATAAAGATAACTGCTTTGCCATGACTTCTTGCTTTCTTAAATAAGCTCCTAATTCTACCCGCACCAACCCCTACATATATCTGGACGAAATCAGAACCAGATACTGCATAAAAGGGAACATTTGCTTCGCCAGCTACAGCTTTTGCAAGTAATGTTTTGCCCGTTCCTGGGTCTCCATATAGAATTATTCCTTTTGGCATTCTAGCGCCATAGGCGGAATATTTTTCTGGGTTTTTAAGAAAATCTACTACATCTTGTACGCTATCTTTAGCCTCTTCATTGCCTGCTACATTATCAAAGTTAAAACCTATATCAGCTACGGCTGCAACATCAAGATTAGTAGCTGAGAACATACTTTTGGACTTTAGCTTTAAAGGTTTAAAAGTCATAATTCCAAGTACTATCAGTGATAATACAAGACCTACTATTGATGCTATTTTATAGGGATTCGTTAGAGTTTGTTCAGAAACGTTTATACCATTTTTCAATAAATCCTCTTTGAAATTATCAGTTCTTGGATTGTCTGTTTTGTAGGTGGAACCATCTTTAAGTTCAACCTGGATCTTAGGAGAGGTTGTTACGTATACAGTTGAAATACTATTAGAGGAAGCGTCTTTGAGAAAATCTATATATAACTTATCTGCAGATACTTTAAGCGTATTACTCACAAGGATGAGAAATACCAATGACAAAATCGCTGTAATAACAGGGAGTATGATATACTTGTTTTTAAGTTTATTCATAAAAGAGAGGCAATTTAACTACTATGACTACAATAAAGTTAGTAGAACATAGAAAATGCCTCATTCACCATCCTTTCGCGTATTTATTAAAGTATTACTAAATTTATTTGTTATGGTCAAAAATTTATTTCGTGTTCCTAAATCTTACTGATGTAATATGAATACAGTATAATATTTTTCAGAGACCTTGTCCAACGAATCTCATATAATTTGGAAATGCAATTTATGTAAAAAATGCAATTGATAAATTTACTATTTGATGTATAATTTATTTAGGATAGATTTTTAATAAGGAGATTTGATAAAATGGGAAAAAAAGTTTATGCAATAAAAGAAGGTTTTAACTCGAGTACTAATGAGAAAATAGAAAATGAAATAGTCAACACTTGGGCAGAGTGCTTAAAATATGTAAAAGGTGTAAAAGGAGCTAAATATAAAAGTTTTGAGGACATAAGTGAGGCAAAAAAATTCTTAAGTGATGCAAGGGATATATTAAATAAAAAAGATAATACTTACCCACAAGACTGTCTTCATATTTATGTAGATGGTAGCTATAATGCTTCTACTTCAGAATATTCTTATGGCATGGTAGCTGTGAAAAATGATGTAGTTTTACATATAGAGAGTGGAGCGTCTAAAAGTGATTCGGGAAGGAATATAAGGCAAATAGCAGGGGAACTGCAAGGAGCAATTAAAGGGGTTCAGTATGCTCTTAGAAGTGGGGACACAAAAGTTGTAATATTTCATGATTATGTAGGCATATGTTACCATGCTACAGGTTTTTGGGAAAGACATGAAGAGTCATCAAAGGAATATTATAAGGAAATGCAGGAAATCATGAATCGTGGAATGGAAGTTATATTTGTTAAGGTAGATAGTCACACAGGCGATTTGTTTAATGAACTTGTTGATGAGAAATGCAAAGAAAAATTAGGAATAAATTCAGATAAGACTGTAGAAAAGTGGTTGGTAAAGAATATTATAAATGTAGCAAATGGCCAGGTAAAAGAAGAGATATTGAAACTAGCACCGATGGGAGATGCAAACATAATTGTTATAAATTCTGGTAATGTAAAAAGTAAAGAGGAAATTAAAGTATATGGGTTTTACGAGATTGCTTCTGAATATAAAATTAATCCCAAAGTAGCTAAGGGTTTAATAAATAATTTAAGTGATAAAGAAAAAACAGACTTCATTGTTTTTTTATTAAATATAGATTAATTATTAAAAAAATGCACATCATATAAAGAATAAATAAAGAAAGGATGTGTATCTTATGCATAATAAATTTGTATCAACAGTTACAACAGGAGCAATAATTGGAGTAGTAGCAAGTGCAATGTTAATTCCTAACATGGACAGAAGCACAAAAAGAAGAGTTAAGAAAGTTAGTAAAGTGGTAAAAAATATGGCAGAAGACATGTATGATGGCGTAAAAGATTACATTTTATAAGAAATTGGAGAAACTCCAAGCCGTATTAAACAATATATGGTTTGGAGTTTTTATTTTATTAATACACTTTCAATATTTATTGAAATATTTTGCAGTTTAAAGGTAAACTATGTTATAATTGAATCAAAATTGTCTAAGATTGGTTATATTAAAAGTATTTTATATTACTATGCAGTAAAGGAAGAGTGATTATGGAGATATTGTCATTAGGAGAAAAAATTAAGAGGAAACGAAAAGAGCTTAATATGACGTTAAAAGATCTTGCAGGAGATAGGATAACACCAGGACAAATCAGTTTGGTTGAATCTGGAAAGTCAAACCCCAGCATGGATTTATTGGACTATTTAGCAAGTACCTTAAATACATCTTCTGAATATCTAATGGAGTCAGAGGAAACTCAAGCTGAAAAAATATGTTTATTTTATGAAAATATTGCAGAGGCACTTATTCTAAGTAGTGATTTATTACAGGCTGAGCAAAATATTGAAAAATCACTATATTACTGCGAAAAATATAAATTGGAACATAGAAAAGCTAGAAATTTAGCTTTAAGAGGCGATATATACATGGCTAGGGATGAAATTTCAGCAGCACAGCAAGTTTTCCTATCAGCAAATGTTATCTTTATTAAAAGGAATTTATATGAAGAAGTAATTAATACTTTTCTAAAACTTGGTAAAATAACGCTTAAGTTTAGGGGTTATCAGTCTGCTTCAAGTTATTTTAATCAGGCCGAAAAAGTTTTTATGGATAATGAAATGGCAAGTGATTTTTTATTAGGAGAAATATACTATTATATAGGGTACACTTTTTTTAAATTGGATAATATTGAAAAGGCTATAAAATATTCATATCTAGCTCAAGAAAAGTTTAAACAGATAGATAATAAAAAAGATTATGCTAATTCACTTTTATTATTAGCAAAGGAATACAATGTAAAAGGGGATATAAAAAATGCTATAAAATATTCAAGAATTACCTTGAAAGTATTTTATGAAATTAATAATTTAACTTATGTTTCTGAAATAGAGAACAATTTAGGAAGACTATTTTATGAGTTTGACAACATCGAACAATCATTTATACATTTAAACAAAGCCAAGGAAATAAGGCAAAACAGTAATGATTCAAAGTTAATAGATACATTAGTTAATATATGTGAAAATTATATCAAACTTAAATCAGTAGACAATGCTAAAGATGCACTAGGAGATATTTTAGCTTATATAGAAGAGGGCAATTATAAAGTGTTACACAAATATTATTTACTGAAATATAGAATTGATTTATTAGAAGATAATATGGGTGAGGCAGAGAATACTTTATTACAAGCACTGAATTTTGTGAAACAAGAAGAGCGGATAAAAGATGCAGCAGAGATTTCTATAATGCTAGGAAAGTTTTATATTGATAGTAACAGAGATAAGCAAGCGGCTAAATATCTGAATGAAGGTGTGGAGCTATTCAACAAAATGGGAATAATCAAGTAATTTAAGTAGTGGATAGGTGATAAAAATGGAAATATTATCAACAGGAGAAAAGATAAAAAGGACGAGAGTGTACAAAGGGTATACTCTAAGAGATTTATGCGATGATAAATTCTCAGTATCTAAAATGAGTTGTATAGAAAATAATAAAATCATTGCTGAGCCCTGGATCTTAAAACTTATAAGTGAAAAATTGGATATAGATATTGCGTATTTAAGTGAAAATGTAGAGGAACAAATTTATAAGAATATAGTGGTTTTAAGGAACAATGATGTGGAGGGCAAGTATACTAAAAATGAGTTTGAAAATAAAGTATCTTTTAATTTAGAATTTGCTGAAAAATATAATTACTATGATTTAGCTATTGAATTAGTCCATATGTTGTATAATTTTTATTTAGATAAAAAGGACTTTGTGAACACTCAATCAATTACTGCGAAGTATTATGATTTATACCTGAAAACATCTATAGATGATAATAAGTTAAATTACTATATAGACGTAGCAAGATATTTATATGTAAAGGAAGATTATCTTCAAGCTTCCAGCTATTATTATAATGTTAGAAAAGAGCTTGAGGGTAGGGCTAAGCCTAATTATAAAAAATTAATAATAGTCACTTATAATAACACTGCTTGTAATATTATGCTAAAGAAGTATGAAGAGGCTTATGAAGTAGGAATAAAATTATTAGATTTGTTACCATATGTAGATACAGAATTTAAATCGGCAGAGATATATCATATGTTGGCTATGCTATCCATAAGGATGAACTATGGAAAGTTTGAGCAATATGAAAAAAAATCTTACCTGTTATATAAAGATAAGAATGCAAGTAAGGCTATAGCCATTTACAATTATGGATCCACAATGTTTGATTGTAATATGAAGGATAATGCAATCAAATATATTAAAAAGGGATTAAGTTTTTATCCTAGGGATAAAAAGATGGGATTAGTTAGCTTTATGCTAGAAATCGTGAGCGAACTTATTGAAAATGACGTATTAGATTTAGCACAGACTATTTCTGATGAAGTTTTAAATTATGCAATTAATCTAAATGACATAAAATTCATTGAGAAAAGCTATTACTATAAGGCTGTTATTCTCGATAAACTAGGTACGTCTTCTAGTTCGGAGATGTATATGAATTTATCTTTAGACTCACTATTAAAATTTGGTGAAAAAAAAGATATATATTCGAGGTACTTAGAAATGGGGAGTATGTATCACAAGATAGGAAATGTAGCAGATTCTATAAAGTATTTTAGCTTTGCTATACAATTAGAGAAAAAGATGTAAGCTTTAGATTATACTAAACTTACATCTTTTTTTCTTTTGGATTCCATAACTATTTAGAAGTTTCTCTATTTATAATAAACTCTTTGGCTTTAATTTCTAAACTATCATCAAGGGAGGTTAATGCTACTTCATCATATTTATTGTTTAAGGCTATTGTAAGTAGCCTATCTGCAAGCTCTGGATTTTTAGATAATAGTGAGCCGTGGAAATAAGTGCAGAAGGTGTTTTTATAAACACAGCCCTCATAACCGTCTTCGCCGTTGTTTCCATATCCTACTTTAACTTTGCCAAGTGGTTTTAAATCATTAATATAAGTTCTTCCAGAATGATTTTCAAAGCCCACATAGGTTTCATCAAAAGTTTCATTATGAATAATTGTGTTTCCGATGAAACGATTATCTCCACTTTC
>JANZQE010000594.1:0-22672 GCA_038040705.1 Clostridium sp.
GTAATGTTTATCTCAATATTATTAATTATGTTGGGGTCTAAATTTTTATAATAGCTTCGTAAATTATTAACAAAATCCACAATACTAGTTTTGTTAGAAGCGATGTATGTTTGAATATTTTTTGCGAGTTGTATTGTTTCTGAGGTTATAGTTGTGATTATTAATGAGAGTAATAACACAATTATAGCGAAAAAAATGGTGCTAGTAAATAAGGAAGCTATGGTATTTTTAACTTTAAATTTTTGCATTAAATATTTTGTTGGAAATTTAAGGATCAAAGCTAAAACAAGGGCTAATACAAAAGGAAGAGTGTAGCCTATTGTTTTGAAAAACATTACAAAAACAAAGGTATATAAAATAAAGAATATAGCTAATCTATCAATTTTTTGTAGAAATTTATCCATTAATAATCACACCTTCCCTAAAATAGTATTTAGAGAACTCAGGGTATAATTAATATCTTTAATGTCATTAAAGGGTCCAATTCCAAAGCGTAAGGTGCCACTTGGATATGTACCTATGGTTTTATGTGCAAGGGGTGAACAGTGAAGGCCAGTTCTTGTTGTAATTCCATAGTCACTATCTAGCATAAATCCTAATTCTGAATTGTCAATTTTTGTAGAATTAAGAGAGATGGTTGCAGTTCTTTTAGAACAATCGAGTAATCCGTAAACTTTTATCGTGTCAATATTTAAAAGTCCCTCTACGAACTTCTTTAACAAATACTCTTCATGTTGACGGATTGCGTCTATACCTTGCGTATTAATAAAATTGATTCCTTCTAAGAGGCCGGCTATACCGGGAGCATTTAAAGTCCCACTTTCGAATTTGTCAGGTAGAAAATCAGGTTGAATAATGCTGGATGAAAGACTACCTGTTCCGCCTTCCATAAAAGAAGTGCATACTTCATTTAATTTATCATCAATTAAAAAGCCGCCGGTGCCTTGAGGTCCGAGTAAACTTTTGTGGCCTGTAAAAGCTAGGGCATTACAATTTAACTTGTAGAAATCTAAGGGTAGTACTCCAGCGGTTTGTGCAGAGTCAATAATGAAAAAAATACCCTTGTCTTTACAAATTTTACCTATAGCTTCTAATGGTTGAATACTTCCAATAATATTTGATGCGTGGGATAAAACTACAAGTTTTGTATTGGGTTTTATTGTATTAATAAAATCATCTACATCAATGAGGCCATCTATTGAACAGGGAATAATGTCTAGTTCTATAATGCCTTTTTCTAAAAGTGAGTTTAAAGGCCTTAGGGTCGCGTTGTGATCCATTGTGGAAGTTATTACATGCCAACCACTCTTTACCACAGTTTTTATTAGTGTATTTAATGAGGTGGTAATATTAGGTGTAAAAATTACATTTTCAGCTTTATCAAAGTTAAAAAGCTCCATTAATGCGTATCTACAATTCAAAATAACCTTGTTTCCTGCAAGAGAAGCAGTTGTTACACCTCTACCTGGGTTTGTTCCTACATTCATCATATAGTTCATTATTGAAGTATAAACTTCAGGTGGTTTGGGAAATGTAGTGGCTGCGTTATCTAAATATATTTTCATAATTCCCTCCGATTCTAAAAAAAATATTACAGCATTACTATGTTTTACAGAAGGTGTAATATTTATTAATGTTAAAAGTAACAAGAAAAACTTTGTTTTGATTTAATTAAAACTATAAATAGTTTATAATAATATTATAAACTATTTATAAAAGAGTAAATTCTATAATTTTGTATCTGAAAGATTTATAACTATAAATTAACATATAATACTATATTATAATCTATGGAGCAGTAAATGTATATGAAATTAGTAGTTTTGCTAAAGAAAGGGGTGTGAAAGTTTTAAGTTGGTTCTAATAAATTCAACTTAAAACGCAAATAATATGAATAATATAATTGATTGCAAAGGCCTACAATGCCCGATACCTGTAGTGAAGACTAAAAAGTATTTTGACTCAATAGAAAGTGGAGAGAGCACAATAATTGTAGATAATTTGGTTGCTAAAAACAATATAGTTAAACTTGCCAGTGGTAGTGGGTACAAGAGCGTTGTGGAAGAAAAGGAAAGATTATATTTTATAAAAATAACCAAAGTTAAGCGAGAGGTAATAGATATTGAAATCGAAGAAAAGAAAAAATTAACTTTATTAGTATCTAGTGATAAGCTAGGGGGAGGGGATGACAAGCTCGGAGATATACTTATGAAAAGCTATATATTCGCACTATCAGAAGCGGACACAATACCAGATGATTTACTTTTTATTAATGATGGCGTAAAGCTTACTTCAAAAAACTCGCCAGTACTAGGTAGCTTAAAGAAACTAATAGAAAGAGGAACAAATATATTAGTTTGTGGTGTGTGTCTTGATTTTTATAATCTAAAGGATGAACTTGCTGTTGGAGAGATATCAAACATGTATACTATTGTACAACTTATGAATAATGCAGATAACACTATAAAATTATAGTACACAGGATAGGATGGGGAATATTGAATAAATATTATATAGTAACATTTCAGAATACACATGAAGCGATGAAGGCGGAAAGGGAATCTATAAAAAAACAAATTAAGCTAGTAGTTATTCCAACACCGACTTATATAACTAAAAGTTGCGGTATTAGTTTAAAAATAGAAGAAGATGAGATTCAAAATATAATTGAGCTTATAAAATTAAAAACTATAAAGGTTAAAGAAATTTTTATTAGAAGTGGAGAAACTGTAAAAGTTATGATCATATAGTTATATAACTTAAAGGTGGGATGTGTAGTGAAAGTTTTCAATTTAGGAGACGTTGTAGAAATGAAAAAAACTCACCCTTGTGGAAGCAAAAACTGGGAAATTATTAGGTTGGGTGCGGATATAAAAATAAAATGTTTAGGTTGTGCAAGGATAGTTATGCTTCCAAGAATCAAATTTGATTCGGGGGTAAAGAAAGTTATAAAAGAAAACCCGCCCAAAAAAGAATAATAACTTGATTTTAGTATGAATAAGTGGTATAATTTATTATTGTAATCCCTGCCGTGCAATGCATGGCCGTTAGTCCGAGGGGAGGAGGTGAAATTAATGAGAAAATATGAAACTATATTCATATTACATCCATCATTAGATGAAGAAGCTGTTAAAACTAATGTTGAAAAATTTAAAGGTGTAATAGAAAACAATGGTGGAGTAGTTGAAAATGTTGATGCTTGGGGTAAAAGAAAATTAGCCTATGAAATACAAAAGGTTGGTGAAGGCCACTATACATTAATCAATTTCAATGCAAACCCTGATTTACCAAAAGAATTAGATAGAGTATTCAGAATTACTGACAGTGTTATAAGACATATCATAATAAATCCAGAAAAATAGGTGGTGCTTTTATGAATAAGGTTGTTTTAGTTGGTAGATTAACAAAAGATCCTGAGTTAAAATTTGCTCAAGGAACAGGAACAGCTGTAACCACTTTTACTATTGCCGTTAATAGAAGATTTAAAAGAGAAGGTCAACCAGACGCTGATTTTATACCAGTAGTGGTATTTGGTAAGCAAGCTGAAAATACTGCCAATTACATGAGTAAAGGCAAACTTTTAAGTGTTTCTGGAAACATTCAAACTAGAAATTATGAAGCTAAAGACGGTACTAGAAGATATGTTACTGAAGTAGTTGCTGATGAAGTTGACTTCCTTGAATGGGGAGGAAATAAAACATCAGATACGAATACTAATCAAGGTGGCTATAAAGGTGAAGCAAATGCTGGATCAAACGATTTTGGCAGTGCTAGCGATATAACACCAATTGATGATGGAGATATTCCATTCTAATTTAGGTAAGGAGGAAAAAAAACAATGGCTATGAACGAGCGTAAAAAAAGCGGAGCCGGTGCTGGTGGAAACAGAAAGAGAATGAAAAGAAAAGTTTGTGCTTTCTGTATGGACAAAGCAACTGCGATCGACTATAAAGACATAAATAAACTTAGAAAATATGTTACAGAAAGAGGAAAGATTCTTCCTAGAAGAATTTCTGGAAACTGTGCAAAACATCAAAGAATGCTTACTGTATCTATAAAAAGAGCAAGAAACATAGCGTTATTACCATTTACTACTGAATAGTAAAAGATTACTATAAATAGTTGATGACTAAAAGCAGCACCTTATGGTAGCTGCTTTTATTTTTCTTTTATTAAACTTTCAAATGAAAATTAAACTTTTAGTCAATTATTAAAATATAATTATAAAATGTATATTCTATAGTCAAATTTGTAGTATACTTATAGTTGCAATCCATAAAATGTAAGCAATGTGGGGTATAATATCATAATCATAAATTACATATATAAAAATAAACTTTAGTTGCAAAAACAAGGAAAAATCACTAAAATAGAGTTATATGTATAAGGCTACAGGGGGAGATGGTATACTATGAAAAGAGAAGATTTTAATATAATGTCTAACGTTAGGATAATTGAAAGCTTGAAGGCTGAGTTACTATGTATAATAGGTGATTTCTTCAAATTACTGAGTAAAGGAAGTAATGTAGCTCAAGATGCTATACTAGATTGCATCTCAGGGGCAATTATACTTCTATATATATTAGGTGAGAGGTTAGGATACTCAAATGTAGCTGTGGATGAAAGTATGAAAAAGAAACTAAAAGTTGGAATAGTTGAAGAAGATAATATAGAAAAGGATGGGAAAGATCTAAGTAAGCTATATAGGCACATAAAAGGAAGATAATTAATGGAGGAAAAAATGGAGAATAAAGGGTTTAGTACAAGGGCAATTGTAGAGGCTTCGCTTATAGCTGTTATAATTTCAGCAATAATGGTTATAACAGGATACTTGCCGATTGTATCATTTATAGGAACATTAATATTGCCAATTCCGGTTGCAATAATTTATATAAGGCATAATTATAAAATAACAATGACAGCTATACTCCTAGGAATAATTTTAACATCCTTAGTTTATAGCCCAATAAGGGCAATACACGCAGCCATAACTTGCAGTATTGTTGGTATTGCACTTGGTTATTGTGTTAGCAGAAATAAAAAGGCGTCTATAACCTTATTATTTTTAGCTGTTGGTTCTGCAATATCAAATGTATTAACAATAGCTTTTTATATGTTGTTTATAGAAAAAGTGAGTTTTATGAATTTTCTTACCAATAAAATAAATTTTTTGAAACAATCTATGAATGAATCTCTACTAGAATTAAAAACGATTTATACGCAATCGGGGATAACACAAAAACAGTTGGATCTTTTAGATAAAAACTCTGAGCTAATAAAAGGATTGGATGTTAATTCTCTCTTGGTTGCAATACCTGTAGGTATATTTATTGGAGCTGTTATATCTGCTTATTTGAATTATATAGTGTCTAGTGCGGTATTAAATAAGCTGAATTACAGAATGAAGGAAATTTTACCTTTTAGTAAATTTTATGTTAATAACATAGTAGGAGCAGTACTCATAGGAACTGTATGTATAGGTATAATACTATCTTCTAAAAACATACCAGGTGGAAACTATATAGTTGAGGCTTCTCAGTCTCTTGCGCTTTGGGTATTTATTATAAATGGAATTGCTGCAAGTATATATTTTTTAAGAGTTAAAAGAAAATTATCTAAACTAGTAGTAGTATTAATCATAGGACTTTCAATGTTTACCCAGCTATATAGTGTTTACTTTTCAATAGGACTTATGGAAATGGCTTTTGACTTTAGAAAGCTTGACCCTTATAGAATTAAAAGAAAATAATGGGGGCTAATTATGGATAACAAATATAATAATTTTGGTGTTAATAATAAAATATATATGGTGACCATGGCCCTACTCATATGTATAATATTTTATTATGAACACATTGAAGCGGGAATGCTAACACTTGGATTATATGCAATTCTCGTAGTGTATAACATTTACAATTCAAAGGTTAAAAAAAATGAATGGAAAAAATTCATTGAAAATTTTTCATCTAAACTTGATATAGCAACCACAAGTACTTTAGTAAAGCTTCCTTTTCCATTATTAATAATAGGGTATACAGGAAATATTCTATGGTATAATCAAAGCGTGACTACAATGCTTGAAGGAGAAGATCTTTTAAATAAAAACATTAAAGATATAATTAAGGAACTCAATCTAAACCAAGTCTTAGAGGGTAAAAAAAATATATTCCCAAATGTTAAAATAAAAGATAATTTTTATGAAGTTTATACTAATATTGTGGATACAAACGAAAATAAGAATATTAAAGATAAGATTATGCTTTTATATTTTTACGATACAACAGAAAAAACGAATCTAATAAAAGGTATCAACGGTAATAGAGAAAGTGTTATGCTAGTAGAGGTAGATAATCTTGATGATGTTGTTAAAACTACAGAGGAAGATAAGGCACCACTCCTTATGGCAGATATTGAAAGAGCAATAAACAGCTATGGACAGAGTGTAAATGCTGTGGTAAAAAAGTACACATCAAATAAATATGTTATTATAGTTCAAGATAAGTATATTGAAAAGGAAATAGAAAAAAAGTTTGATATACTAGATAATGTTCGAGAAATAAGTAATGGAAACAAACTTGCAGTTACTCTAAGTATAGGAGTAGGAAGAGGAGAAGATACACCGCTTAAAAACTTTGAATTTGCTACATCGGCTAAGGAACTTGCTTTAGGTAGGGGAGGAGACCAGGTCGTAGTGAAAAAAGGTGGAAAATTATCTTTCTTCGGAGGCAAAACAAAAGAAGTAGAAAAAAGAACTAAAGTTCGAGCAAGGGTTATTGCTCATGTAGTGATGGATTTAGTAAATGAGAGTGACGCAATTTTTATTATGGGTCACAACAATCCTGACGCTGATTGTTTAGGTTCTGCCATAGGGCTGTATAGTGTTATCAGAAATTTAAATAAAGAGTGTTATATTATTCTAGAAGGAATAAGCAGTGGTATAAAAAGTATGATGGATATATTATTAGAAGATGGAGATTATAAAAATACGTTTATAACAAGTGAAAAATTTAAAAGTGCTAAAAAATCAAATAATCTTCTTATATTGGTAGATGTTCATAATGAAAGTTGTGTGCAAAATTTTGAAATAGTTAAAGAGGTAGAAAAAGTAGTTATAATTGACCATCATAGAAAGTCACAGGATTTTATACAAGGAGCAGTGGTTAGCTATATGGAACCTTATGCATCATCTACTGCTGAATTAGTTACTGAAATGATACAATATATGGTAGATAAGCCGAAACTCAAACGCATAGAAGCTGTAAGCCTTTTAGCAGGAATATGTGTGGATACAAAGAATTTTTATTTTAAAACAGGAGTTAGGACCTTTGAAGCTGCAGCCTTTTTAAGGCGCCACGGTGCAGATAGTTTGGATGTTAAAAAGATGTTTTCTGATGATTTAAATATTTATCTAAAAAGAGCTGATATTATAAGGTCAGCAAAAATTCAAAATGAAATTGCCATAGCAGTTTGTCCAAAAACAATAGAAGATACAGTACTCGCAGCTCAGGCGGCAGATGAACTTCTAAATATTACTGGTATCGAAGCTTCATTTGTAATTGTTAAAATAGGAGATGAAGTATTCATTAGTGGAAGGTCTCTTGGTAAAATAAATGTACAGTTAATACTTGAGACTTTAGGTGGTGGTGGACATATGACTATGGCCGGTACCAAGTTTACATCACTGAAAATCGAAGAAGTAGTGGTGAAATTAAATAATGCTATAGAAAAATACCTAAAGGAGGGTGAATAATAATGAAAGTTATATTATTAAAAGATATTAAAAGCGTAGGTAAAAAAGGTGATGTGATAAACGCTGCAGACGGATATGCTAGGAATTTTTTATTTCCGAGGAAACTTGCCGAGGAAGCTACAGATTCGAATATGCACATACTAAACAGAAAAGATGAAAATGAAAGAAAAAGGAAAACTTCTGAAATTGAACAGGCGCAGGAGTTGGCTAATAGTCTTAAGGATAAAGTTATAAAAATGGTTATGAAAGCCGGAGAAAATGGAAAACTTTTTGGAGCAATTACAACTAAAGATATAGCAGTGGCACTAAATAAGCAATGTAATCTAGATATTGATAAAAAGAAAATAGTAACAGACACAATAAAATTATTAGGAACTTATGATGTAGAAATTAAAATATATCCAGAAATATCTACTAAGATAAAAGTTCTTGTTTGTGAGTAATAATTATATAATACGAAGGGAGGAAACGCTTTAGTAAATAAGTGATAGTTTTATTTATTAGAGCGGACTAAGTTTGAAGACATTATTCGTTAATAAAGCCGGAGAAGATATAGCAAAAGAGGAATTACCAATAGATACCCAAATTGATGTTTTATATGAAATAATGAGGAACGTAATAGATGAGAGTGGCATAAAAGCAAAAACTGTAAAATTTAAACTTCAAAAACATATTAAAAGTGAAGATATGTATAGAAAATTATATGCTTTAAATAAAATCATTAGTGATGGTAAAGGCATAGAGGTAGTACCTACCCAAAAAAATGTAAATGAGGCTTTAGACAATACTAATGAATGGCTAACTGAAGAAATAGCTAAAAGATATGTTCAAAACAAGATTGAAGCTGACGTAGAAAAAAACCTGATGGAAAAGCAAGATAAATACATTGATGAAGTAAGACTTGGTATAATTAAGAAACAAAAGGGTCCTGAAAATGCTAAAACACTAAAAATATATGAAGAGTTAAAAGCACTTGATAGCAGAAAGCTTACTAAGAATATACAGGCTATTTTAAGACCAGAGAGTTTTAGTGAAATAGTTGGACAAGAAAGAGCTATAAAATCTCTACTATCTAAAATGGCATCGCCATATCCTCAACATATTATTCTATATGGTCCACCAGGCGTTGGTAAAACCACTGCAGCTAGGCTTGCTCTTGAGGAAGCTAAAAAGTTAAGTTACACTATATACGATAAGGATGCTAAATTCGTTGAGGTGGATGGTACAACACTTAGATGGGACCCAAGAGAAATAACAAATCCTCTACTCGGATCTGTACACGACCCAATATATCAGGGAAGTAAAAGAGACCTAGCTGATGTTGGAATTCCTGAACCTAAAACAGGTCTTGTAACAAAGGCACATGGAGGGGTATTATTTATTGATGAAATTGGAGAACTAGATAATTTACTACAAAATAAACTACTTAAAGTACTAGAAGATAAAAGAGTTGAATTTTCATCATCCTATTACGACCCGGAAGATGAAAACACACCTAAATATATTAAATATTTATTTGATAAAGGTGCTCCGGCAGATTTTATTTTAATAGGGGCTACAACTCGGGAACCATCAGAAATAAGCCCTGCACTCAGATCAAGATGTACTGAAGTTTATTTCGAACCGTTAACGGCTAAGGATATTGAAAACATCGTAGTAAACGCTGCGAATAAGTTAAAGGTTGAAGTAGGAATTGGAGTTGCGCAGTTAATTAGTAGGTATACTATTGAGGGAAGAAAAGCTGTAAACATTTTAGCTGATGCTTATGGATATGTACTGCATAATAGGGAATCAGTAGCGAGTTCTAAGATTATAATTGAGGTTAAGGATTTATTAGACATTATATCTATTAGTAGATTAACACCATACGAAGAAATTGATAGTGAGCTTAAATTTGAAGTTGGTCATATATATGGACTTGGAGTATCGGGTTATATAGGGTCTACTATTGAAATAGAAACTTCAGTGTTTGAGGCAAAGGAAAGTGGTAAAGGTCAAGTAAGATTTAATGACACGGCTGGTAGTATGGCTAAGGACTCAGTATTTAATGCTGCATCTGTAATAAGGAAGACAACAAACAAAGATATTAAGGATTATGATATACATGTAAATATAATAGGTGGCGGTAAAATTGATGGACCTTCCGCGGGAGCTGCTATAACTGTATGTATAATTAGTTCCCTTTTAAACAAACCTATAAGACAAGATATTGCAGTAACTGGGGAGATTTCCTTAAGTGGTATTATAAAACCTGTAGGTGGCATATTTGAAAAAGTTTATGGCGCAAGAAGAAAAGGAATAAAGCTAGTTATACTTCCTATTGATAATGAAAAGCAGGTACCTATAGATCTTGTGGACATTGAAACAAAAGCTATATCAAATATAGAACAACTAATGAAATTGGTCTTTTAACTAATATAAAATTAGTGTTTTAACTAATATAAAATTAATGGCCCTGTTAAAATAAATTTTAGCAGGGCATAAAACATTAGTTTAGGAGAGATGAAAAATGGATACACCTCTTAGAAGTTTACCCTATAATTTAGAAGCAGAACAATCAATAATTGGGTCAATGCTTATTGATAAAACCGCTATATCAAGGGCGGTAGAGATTTTAAAAACTGAGGATTTTTACAGAGATTCTCATAAAGTCATATTTAATGCTATTTTTGAATTATATCAAAAAGACACACCTATTGACATGATTACTTTACTGGAACATCTACGTTCTTCTGAAAAATTAGAAGCGTCAGGTGGAATTACTTATATTTCGGAAATAAGTAATTCAGTACCATCCACTGCTAATTTAAGCTCTTATATAAAAATTGTGGATGATAAATCAGTTTTAAGAAAACTTATTAGAGCTTCTACTGAAATTATGGAAAATTGTTATAATAAACAAGATGATGTAGAAGCAGTAATGGACCTTGCAGAGCAAAAGGTATTTAACATAGCAGAAAGAAAGAGTACAAGTGACTTTGAACCAATGAATACGGTACTCGAGAGAGGCTTTTTAGAAATAGAGAGAATTTTTAATAATAAAGGGGAAACAACTGGAGTATCTAGTGGGTTCCCAGAACTTGATGGATTAACTGCTGGATTTCAAAAGGGAGACATGATTCTTATTGCGGCAAGACCTTCTATGGGAAAAACTACCTTTGCACTAAATTTAGCTGAGTATGCAGCGCTTAGAGAAGGGAAAAGTGTAGCAGTATTCTCCCTTGAAATGTCTAAGGAACAGCTTTCTTATAAATTGCTTTGTTCAGAAGCCAATGTTGATATGTCAAAGCTTAGAAGTGGTAATTTAGAAGATAAGGATTGGGAAAATATAGCTAAAGCTTCCGGTCCACTGGCTGCTGCTAAAATTTTTATTGATGACACAGCTGGAACTTCGGTTATGGATATGAGATCAAAATGTAGAAAACTAAAAATGGAGCATGGTATAGACATGATTCTTATAGATTACCTCCAACTTATGTCTGGTAGCAATACAGAAAGCAGACAACAAGAAGTATCAGAAATATCAAGATCTATTAAAGCCCTTGCAAAAGAGATGGAGTGCCCAGTAATTGCTCTATCACAGCTATCTCGTGCGCCTGAGCAAAGAGCGGACCATCGTCCTATGCTTTCAGACCTTAGAGAATCAGGATCTATTGAGCAGGATGCTGACATTGTTATGTTCTTATATAGAGATGAGTATTATGATACTGAAACGGAAGATAAAAATATAGCAGAGCTTATAATAGCAAAACAGAGGAATGGTCCCATAGGAACAGTCAAGCTTGCGTGGATAGGTCAATTTAGTAAATTTGCAAGACTTGATGTGCTTTATAGAGATTAGGTGGGGGTTAAATTAGATTACTGCACTTAATTTATAAAAAAAATAGGATAACAAAACTTTATAAGTTTTGTTATCCTATTTTTATTTATAAATAATACTATAAATTTCAACATATAAATGAGCTACTGTGTATATTTGATCTGAGGTATATATATCTACATTTGTAGATATATATATAAATAAATATATATATTTATAGGTGGAAGATCGAACAATATAGAAATATTGAATTATAAGGGCAATATATTATCCAGGGCAAATAACTAATTGTAAAATTAATGATCTAAAGCTTATAAAATCAGAATTTATTCAAAAAAAATAGCCACATTGTTATATTCTTATATAAAACTAGTAGTGTTAGATGAAACTGCAAGACGAAAGCCTAGCAGTATGTATAGATATATAAACATTTGTAGATATATCTACAAATGTTTATAAGTAGGTATATCTATATCTACTTATAGGTCTACAAATATTTGAAAATATTTTTCTTTAAAAGAAGGAGATTACAATATAATGCAGAATATATAAGTATAAACCATAAAAAGAAAAATATAGGAGGAATAAAAATGAATTTAGTTGAAATATCAAAAAAATACCCTGCGCTAAGTAAAGTGTTAGCCTCTGTATTAACTGTAGACATAGGAAATACCTTCACAAAAACAAGTACGGATGTTACTTTTGCAAGTAGGGTATCAGCAGTAAACAAACATGGTTCAAGGGCTACTGGAGTTAGTAATGTCACTTGGAATGGAAAGCTATATACAGTGGGTAATAAAGAAGGTAAGCTTAATATGGAAGCCAATAAATACATGTCAGAACATTATAAGTTGAACCTACTTAATGCTATTGCACTAAGTTTTAAAGGTGAAACTAGCATAAAGGTAAGACTTGCAGTAGGACTTCCTGCAGAATACTATATAGATCATAATATTCCTCTTAAAAATGAGATTAAAAAAATGGAAAAACAATCCATAACATTAAATAGTAAAACATATGATATAGAAATTTTAGATGTACAAGTATTTAAACAAGGGGGGACACTTAGTGCTGAAACTATGGAAACCTTTAGTTATCCAATGCTTCTACTTGATTTTGGTGGTGGTACCTTAGATGTATCTCATTGGAAATATGAAAAAGATGAACTTGGTAACAAGGTGCTTGGAATGACTAAGGCTAGTAGTTTTGCTCAACACGGTTTCCAACCGACAATAGAAGCTATACTTACTAAATTCAACTCTGCAGAAGGTTCTGACGGTAATTATGATATATCAGATGCTATTGAATATTTAGAAGATGATGAATTACCTTTTGGAGAACCAAACGTGTTACAAGAGATTAAGGATCTAGTGTTAAGACCTTATGTAGAAAAATCAATAAGTTCGATTAATAGCTCTTTTAAACCTAATATTTGTAAAGATATTAGAATAATAGGTGGTCCAGCCGAAATATTACTAGAATACTTACAAAATGAGTTTATACGAACAGAGCCAAAATTAATAGAGAATAAAAACCCTCAATGTGCTAATGCTATATTATTTGCTGAAAGATATAAAGAACTGTTAGTAATAGAATTCTTAGATGGAAACAAAGAAGTTGCTGCAACTACAGAAGTAGGATATTAATTATGGGAGCACTCCGTAAAACTGTATCATCAAACTTAGGAGAGGAAACAGATAAAGACTTAATTACTTATGTGAGCAATATGGAGAAGAAGGGTATTAATAATTCTAAACTTATAAAGCAGGCACTAAGATTTTACAGGGATTACGGAAATAAAGTTAAACAACTAGATACAGTAGACATTGCAAATATTTTAGATAACCCTGAAATCAAAGAATATATAGGTAACATAGTTGGAGATCTTTTTAAAAGTGCTAGACCAAATTCAATTTCCAAAATTAACGATACAGATGCTGTTAAAAAATCCAATAGGGAACAACAAGAGAAGGATATAGATTCTGTTGAAAGTGAGTATATGAAAAAACTTAATTGTGTTAAAGATATGTCTTTATAGATTGGAGTGACCAAAAGGCCATTCCTTTTTTCTGCTTAAATAGAAAAATTTAATACACATATTAAATTTTTTACATATATGATAAAATGTAATTGGAATAAAATAATAGGAGATGGGTGATTTAATGTTCTGTCCAATTTGTGGTTCTCAAAATGATGATACATCAAACTTTTGTAAAACCTGTGGAATTAATTTATTAATTAATTCGGAGAAAACACGTGTAAGGAATATTAGTGAAAAGAATTGGCTAGTTGCATTATTACTATCAATTTTTCTTGGATCATTTGGCATCCACAGATTTTATGTGGGAAAAACAGGTACAGGAGTTCTAATGTTGTTAACCTTTGGTGGCTTTGGATTATGGACAATAATTGATATTATTTTGATTGCTACTAATTCATTTACGGATATAGATGGATTACATCTAAACAAAAATATGTATAGCTATTAAATAGAATTACCGTTAATTTTTTATATATTTATAGCTGGAATTGAAATTGATTTAGTATAATTAAAATACAATGGTTCAGGCTATTCTTAGTCTGAATCTTTTTTTAAAATAAAAAATGTATATTAGTAACAAGATATGGGCCTACATAATATAGTATGGATATGGTACTATAGGTGTATTATATATATATACATATAATAAGTTTAAGATAATATGAGGAGATAAATATGGGAATGAAAAAAATAAGTGAAATAAAAAAAGGTGACAGAGTTGAAGGTTTTTATATTATAAAATCTGTAGATAGTAAGGTGCCCAACAATAGTAATTCCAATAAATATTTAGATTTTAATTTAGGGGATGTCACAGGGGATATTAATGCAAAACTTTGGGAGTGTAATGAAGAGTTAGAAAACATGTTTAAACAAAATACCTTAGTGAAAATTAAAGGTAGTGTAAATGAGTGGAGAGGAAAACTTCAATTAAAAATTGAATCTATAAGACTTGTTGAGGAAAAAGATGAAGTTAGTATAGGTGATTATGTAGCAGTTGCACCATATTCTCCAGAGAGTATGTACGACGATATTTTAAACTACCTATCTAAAATTAACAATATAGATATTCAAAATATAGTTACAAATATTTTAAGTGATAATGAAGGAAAGTTAATGTATTATCCAGCGGCGAAGTCTAACCATCATGCAGTAAAATCAGGTCTTTTATATCATACAACAACTATGCTTAAGGCAGGAGAAAAATAAAGTGAAATTTATACCTTTTTAAATACGGATTTACTGTACGCAGGTATAATACTTCATGATATTGGTAAAATATACGAGATGGATGCTAGTGAGCTTGGAATTGTGAGCACCTATACAGTGGAGGGGCAACTAATAGGTCATATTGTCCAAGGAATTAAAATGATAGAAACGGCAAGTCTTGAAGTGAAAGCAAGTAAAGAAGTATCTATGTTACTTCAGCATATGGTATTAGCTCATCATTATGAAGCTGA
The DNA here is from genome assembly GCA_038040705.1 of Clostridium sp. GTDB lineage: Bacteria > Bacillota > Clostridia > Clostridiales > Clostridiaceae > Clostridium_AD. The sequence continues at coordinate 15,069 of JANZQE010000594.1, forward strand.
ATATGGGAGCCCTAAAAAGCCGATGATACCAGAAGCAGAAATGTTACATCATTTGGATATAATGGATGCTAGAATGTATGACATGAACAAGGCTTTAAGGGAAACAGAAGAGGGTAAATTTTCAGAAAGAATATTTTCACTAGACAACATAAGTATTTATAAGAGTTTCATTAATAAATAGAATAAATCTTTTGAAAAAGGTGATGAAAATAAAAGGTATAATAGATAGATTTGAAGGGGAATATGCAGTAGTAGAACTAGTAGATGGAAAAATGATTAATATAAATAAAATGAAATTAGAAATAGGAGTAGAGGAAGGAATGGTTATAGATATCTCAGAGTTCATAACTATTAATAGTTATGAAACTTTGAAACGAAAAAAAGAAATTGAAAAATTGACAGAGAGTATGTGGGATGAGTAATACTTTAAATTAAATATGTCATTATTATTAAAAGTAAAATGGTCTAGTATAAAAAACACACTTATTCATCCAATATGAGTAAGTGTATTTTTATGGAACATATACGAACTATTACTACAAATATTTAATTAATATTCGCGTTTTGTATTGACTGAGTTAAACTGCTCTGATATTATTAAGTAGGCATAAAAACATGGATAACTTCTATTTTAAGTCGAAGAAGACAGGAGGAACAGTAAAATGAAAAAATTTTACGATGTAGTTATTGTAGGGGCCGGACCTGCGGGAATATTTACGGCACTAGAAATTTCTAATAAAAAACCTGAACTTAGTGTGCTTATAGTTGACAAAGGAAGAAGTATAGAGAAAAGAAAATGTCCAGCTAGAGATAACGGTAAATGCGTTAAGTGTAATCCTTGTGGAATAACATTTGGGTGGTCGGGTGCTGGGGCTTTTTCAGATGGCAAGCTTTCTCTAAGCCCTGAAGTGGGGGGGAGACTTCTTGAATATTTTTCCGAAGATGAATCAAAAAAATTAATTAAGTATTGTGATGATATATATATAAAATTTGGAGCAAATGAAAAGGTATATGGGCTTAATAATGATAAAGTTGAAGAAATTAAATATGAAGCAAGCAAACATAATATTCGCCTTATTGAATGTCCAGTAAGGCATTTAGGAACAGAACTTGCCTATGAAGTTTTAAAATCTATGTATCATCATTTAATGGATAATACAAACACAGAATTTATTGAACTTAGTGAAGTAGAAGAAATATTAGTAGAAGATAATAAAGCTACGGGAGTCCTATTAAGAAATAGTGAAGGTGTGGCTCAGGTTAATGCAAATTACGTTGTGGCAGCACCGGGTAGAGGTGGAGCAGAATGGATTTCAAATGAGGCTAAAAAACACAATATTGTGGTTACTAACAATGCGGTAGATATTGGGCTTCGCGTAGAAGTGCCTAATTCTGTTATGGACCATCTAACAAAGGATTTATACGAAGCGAAATTAGTATATTATTCTGATACCTTTGACAGTAAGGTTAGAACCTTTTGTATGAACCCAGGTGGAGTAGTTTCAGCTGAATATTATGATGACAATAAGCTTGCGGTTGTAAATGGCCACAGTTACTCAGATCATAAACTTAGAACAACTAATACGAATTTTGCAATGCTTGTATCCACTACATTTACGGAGCCCTTTAATCAACCTATTGATTATGGTAAGTATATAGCTAAGCTAGGTAACATGCTAACTGGTGGAGGCATAATGGTTCAAAGACTGGGAGACCTACTAAAGGGAAGCAGAACAGATCATAATAGATTAGCGAAATCGACTACTGTACCTACTCTTAAATCAGCGGTTCCAGGTGATTTAAGTTTTGTATTGCCACAAAGGCATTTAACCTCCATAGTAGAAGCTTTAAAGGCTTTTGACAAGATAGCACCTGGACTTTATAGTAAGAACACATTACTATATGGAGTGGAAGTGAAGTTTTATTCTAGTAAAATTAGCACAAACGATAAGTTTGAAACATCTATCAGTAATTTGTACACCATAGGAGATGGAGCGGGAATAACTAGAGGACTAATGCAAGCTTCTACAACTGGTGTAGTAGTAGCTAGAAATATAGTAGCAATGTCAGACTAAAAGAATTTGACGACACTTAGAATGAGAATTAAACTTATAATTGGTTATTTAGATAGTTAACGCGTATAATTTAAAGAGAAAGTGAACCTAAGATGCAATCAAAGTTCTAACATCAAAAGTGAATGAATTTAATTGCAAAATTAATTGAAAGCGAGGAATTTATATGTCAGCATTTATTGTTTTAGGAGCCCAATGGGGAGATGAAGGTAAAGGTAAGATGACGGATTATCTTGCTGAAGGAGCTGACCTAGTTGTCAGATCCCAAGGTGGAAACAATGCAGGTCATACTGTAGTAGTAGGAGAAAAGGAATATAAATTGCACTTAATACCATCAGGAATATTATATAAAGAAAAATTAAATGTAATAGGTAACGGAGTGGTTATAGATCCAAAAGCGTTATTCGAAGAAATTGATTACTTAAAAGGACTAGGTGAAAACATAAACCCAGAAAGATTGATTATTAGTGATAGATCGCAGGTTATAATGCCGTACCATAGAGAGTTAGATAATTTATACGAAATAGCAAGAGGTAAAAATGATATAGGAACTACAAAAAAAGGTATAGGTCCATGTTATACTGACAAGTTTGAAAGAAGTGGAATTAGAGTGTGTGACCTACTTAAAAAGGATGTCCTAAAAGAAAAACTTAAAACTAGTTTATCAATGAAAAATGATATAATAACAAAGGTTTTAGGTGGAAAAGCACTTGATTTTGATAAAATATATACGGAGTACTTAGAGTATGCAGAAAGAATGAGACCTTTTGTAAAAGATATATCAGTTAAAATCTATGATGCAATAAAATCCGGTAAAAATGTTTTATTTGAAGGAGCACAAGGGACTCTTCTTGATATAGATTATGGTTCATATCCATTTGTAACTTCATCTAACACTATTGCGGGAGGAGTTTGTACTGGAACAGGAATAGGGCCTACTATGATAACAAATGCTGTAGGAATAGCCAAAGCATATACTACAAGAGTAGGAAAAGGACCTTTCCCTACAGAACTTAAGGATGAAGTAGGCGAATGGATTCGTGAAAAAGGATTTGAATTTGGCGTAACAACAGGTAGAGCAAGAAGATGCGGATGGCTTGATCTTGTTATATTAAAAACATCAGCAAGAATTTCTGGTCTTACTAGCTTTGCTGTAACTAAAATAGATACCTTAGCAGGACTCCCAAAAATCAAAATATGTGTAGGGTATAAATTTGAAGGAAGCGTTATAGATTATTTCCCAGCAAGTCTAGAGGATTTAGCTTGTTGCGAGCCAGTATATGAAGAATTTGATGGATGGGACGCGAGTATTGCAGATGCAAGAAGTTATGAAGAACTTCCTGAAAATGCAAAAATATACTTGAAGAGAATAGCAGAGTTTACAGGGACTAAAATTTCTATAGTATCAGTGGGACCTAAAAGAGATCAAACTATGGTATTAACAGAAATATAGTAGATATAGATACATATTTAAAAAGGTTGATCTGAATTATGTATGTTTGTTTTATTATAGGGGATTATAAATATTGTTGGATATATAAATTTAAGTCTACAAGTGCATATTAAAAATTAATAAATGGGCTTGTAAACTTGAATTAAATATATTATAATGAGAATGAGAATTAATTACTAAATAAATATTTAAATTAGTAGTTAATTATGGTACAATTATTTTAAAATTAAAAAAGTGAGGTAGATATTATGAAAATAACTAAGGATATGACAATAGGAGACGTTGTAAGACAATCCCCAGATTCAGTTGAGGTATTAATGGGATTTGGAATGGGTTGCGTAGGATGCCCTTCAGCGCAAGCTGAAACATTAGAAGAAGCAGCAATGGTTCATGGTCTTAACATAGAAGAATTAATGACTGCTTTAAATAAATAAAAAAAACTAAGACACTTAGCAAATGCTAAGTGTCTTAGTTTTTTCTTTATAAATACTAAACATCAACTATAAATTGGTGTTTTTTAATTTTTTAATTGAAAGTACAACAGGTATGGTAATTATAGTAGCTATGATGGCTTCTGGAACACCGTTTATTATAGCTATACCATATATGGTTTTAGCAGCAATAGATGGGTCTATACCTTTAGCAACAGCAAATTTCGCTGCATATAGAAAATATATCATTGTAAGTACTCCAAAGGTATTGGTTATGGATCCAACAACTGTAGCTATCCCAATTCTTATGCTATCATTTTTTATAAAGCTTATTTTATAAACATAATAAGAAGTAAGCCCAATAAGCACTCGAGGCAATACGGAAACTAGTGGATTTATAAAGGCAAAAGATAATATATTGGGAGCCATAATATTTTGCATAATGCTAAAAATACCAAATATGAGTCCAATAGTCATTCCGACTATTGGGCCGCCGATTATCGAACCTATAATAACAGGAATATGCATAATGGTTGCTTTTGCACCAGGAAGTGGAATAAAACCATATCCAGTTAAGCCTAGTACTACACAAATAGCTGATAGCATACCGATTGTTGTAAGTTGATTTGTTTTTACTTTTCTTTTTCTAATAGAATGAGTAATCATGTTTTCCCTCCGCTCTTATTCCATAAGGATATAAGTCGACCCTCTTTACGGTCATTTTTATAGTTCAGTTTCATAAATGAATACCGACTACAACATTTTATCACTTTTTTAATAAAAATTACATAGATAATAGAAAATTAAATTGGAATACTTTATAAAATATAAAACTTCTGTAAACATTAGACTGTTAATGTTTACCGGATTACTTTAGTTTGATATTATTTTAGTAATAAATTAACTTGATAATTATTAGAAACAAACAATTATAATAAATAGAGGAGTGAAGGCATGAGTAGGATTCCAATTATTACAGATAGAAATTATAATGTTCATTATTATGAAGTTGATATTCATAAAAGAGCTCTAATTACAAGTATTATTGATTATCTTGGGGATATGGCAATGTACCAAAGTGAAAGATTGGGCGTAGGCATAGAGCATCTTAAGGTTAACAAAATTGCCTGGGTATTATATAAATGGGACATTACAATGGAGTCATATCCACTGTTAAATGAGACTATAAAGGTACAAACTTTTGCGCATTCCTTTAATAAATTCTATGCATATAGAAAATATGAAATTATTGACGCTTGTGGAAATATAATAGGATATGCAAGTTCTGTGTGGATTCTAATTAATACAGATAGAAGAAGACCGATAAGAATTATGAAGGATATGTATAAGGTCTATGGTATTGATGATAGCAATAATGATGTTTTGAACATTCAGGATATACAAGAAATAAGTGCAGTACACGTAGAAAAAAGTTTTAAGGTAAGGTATAGTGACATTGATACCAATATACACGTAAATAATGTTAAATATGTTGCTTGGGCTCTAGAAACAATTCCAAAGGATATAGTACTAAATTGTGAACTAAAGAATATTAGGGTAACCTATATAAAGGAAACAACCTACGGAGAAACCATAAAGGTAAGTACACAGGTTATAAGAGAAGAAAGTAAAACGATATGTAGACATAAGATTGTTAATGAAGACGGCATAGAAATAACCCTATTAGAAAGTACTTGGCTTAAGTAATTTAAATTTAGGGTATAGACATATAAAAACCGACTTATCTATTAAAGAAAAGTCGGTTTTTATTGTATTATTTTACATCATATCTAAAATACAAAAGAATATTAAATACAATAAAATTTGTTTAGAATTACTTAGCGATGTGAAAGCATTCCTGCAACATATACTTTTAGTTATAGCATAATATAAGAAAAGTACTTCTATCTATTTGGAAGCACTTTTACCTGCTACGGCACCAGAACTCCATGCCCATTGAAGGTTATAACCACCGCAATCCCCATCTACATCTAGTACTTCTCCTGCAAAGAATAAATTTGGAACAATATTTGATTCAAGAGTTTGCGCATTGATTTCTTTTGTGTTAATGCCGCCAGCAGTGACCTGAGCATTTGCAAAAGAATTGGTTCCACAAATCTCAAATTCCCATTGTTTTAAAAGTGAATATATAGCATTTTTTTCTTTTATATTTAGATTACAGCAAGGTTTATGTATATCTTCTACATTTGCTTCTTTTAAAATTATAGGAATGACTTTCTTATTAATTATTCCAATGAATGAATCATAAACAGAACGATCTTCAAATACTGACCAATGATTGCACAAAAAATTGTTTAGAGCTCTAGGCTCGATGGTCGGCAACATATCAATTGTTAAAGATACTTTTTTATTTTGAGATATGGAAAAAGAAGCAATTCTACTAAGTTGAAGAATTGGAGGTCCAGAAATACCGTAGTCTGTGAAGAGTATTTCTCCAAATTCCTTTTGTACGCTTATATCATTTATAAATATTTCTGCATAACCATTGAATTTTACTCCAGATAAAGCCTTTAGTCTGTTATAGTTTAATTTAAGCTGTACAAGAGCTGGAGTAGGAGATATTATACTATGGCCTAATTGTTTAGCCAAAGTATATCCAGAGCCGTCAGAACCAGTTTTAGGAGCAGATTTACCACCTGTAGCAATAATTAACTTTTCACATTGGTATGTAGCATTATCTGAGCCAGAAATCATAAAGCCCTGATTATTATTTATAATTTCTTTAGCTTTTGTGTTTATATACACGGGAATGCTTTTCTCTTCGAGAGCGAAGCGTAATATATCAAGGACTGATGATGCTTGTAATGACATCGGAAACATTTTGCCATCATCTAAAGTTACTAAAGGTAGGCCTAAACATTCGAAAAAATTTATAGTATCTTTTGTGGTAAAAGAATCTAGTGTGTTCTTTTGAAAATGCAAGTTTTCACTATGGTAATTATTGATATTTATATTTGCATTGCTGATATTACATCTTCCGTTACCGGTTGTTAATATCTTTTTGCCTATTCGGTCAGTTCCTTCAATTATTGCTACATCTATTCCATGGTCTTTGGCTATAAGGGCAGCGGTTAAACCAGCGGCGCCTCCACCAATTATTATAAGAGAATGTTTCAAAAAAATCTCTCCCTTCAAGAAAGTGAATTATATTTTTAATATAAAGTGTTTTACCTATGAGTTTACCCTAAAATGGGTGAATTGAACATGATTATTTTAGGGCACAATAAATTATAAAATCAGTCAAAATCGGTAAATTTATTAGTTGTATAAAAAAAAACATAAGAAAAATACAGAAATATGTTGACACTTCGTCAAAAATTATGTATTATAGTTTATGTTGGGTTGCGAGCGGAAGTACAATGATAACGAAAGCACATGACAAGAAAGTGACAACTAATAATTAGGCTCCTTGGTCAAGCGGTTAAGACACCACCCTTTCACGGTGGTAACAGGGGTTCAATTCCCCTAGGAGTCACCAATAAACATAAAACATATATGGGAGCATAGCTCAGCTGGGAGAGCATCTGCCTTACAAGCAGAGGGTCACAGGTTCGAACCCTGTTGTTCCCACCATATATGGCCCAGTAGCTCAATTGGTTAGAGTGCCGCCCTGTCACGGCGGAGGTC